>NZ_JBFUIU010001579.1:0-971 GCF_056401695.1 Variovorax sp. P4_D9 | reverse complement strand
TCAAGCACACGGTGCAACTGTGGACGGAGTGGGTCTCGCGAGGCCTCTCGGTCACGAAGGATTGCCAGCGGCTGTTCACGTTGATCGCCCAATGCAAGGTCGGCCATCGACCCGGACGCATCGAGCCGCGAATGCGAAAACGAAGGCCAAAACCCTACCCTTGGTTGAAGGTGCCGCGCGCCCAGGCTCGCCGACATGTCGAGAAGCATGGTCATGCGTACGAGCCAAAGTAAGTGCCATTCCCCTTTAGGGCGGGGAAGGAAAGCAGGTATTTCGCCTCGCGACCTTGCGCGTCGCGCTGGTGCTTCCCCATACGTAGATGTCCAACGATTCGTCCCTCCGAGCCTACCGATTCCAGCTTCGCCCGCGGCCGGCGCAGGAGAAGCAGCTGGCCCGCTACGCGGGCATGCTGCGCTGGCTCTGGAATCGAGCCCTGGCTGAGCAGCAGGCTCGCCGCGAGCGCGGCGAGAAGTACGCAGGCTACGCGAGCATGTGCGCTTGGCTCACGGCCTGGCGCAACGCGTCAAAGACGTCGTGGTTGCGGGAAGGGCCGGTGCATCCGCAGCAGCAGGTCTTGAAACGACTGGACGCAGCGTTCCAGACCTTCTTCGCGAACGCGAAGGCGGGCAAGAAGCCCGGCTACCCGCGCTTCAAGAAGCGAGGTGACGAGCCGGGCATTCGCTTTCCGGACCGAAAGCAATTCAAGTTGAACGCGCTCAATGGGCGCGTCCAACTCCCGAGACTCGGATGGGTGCGCATGCGCATGAGCCGGGAAGTCGCGGGCGATCTGCGCAACGCCAGCGTCACCCGAGAGGGGGACCGCTGGTATGTGGCGATCCAGACGCTGCAGCCCGGCGTGCTGCCGGCGGCCGGCGTCGCCCCGACGCTCGGCATCGACCTGGGTGTCGCCAACTTCGCGGGCCTTTCCGAGGGGCGACTCATCGAGCCGCTCGCGGCGATGAAGGATGAAG
>NZ_JBFUIU010001578.1:0-971 GCF_056401695.1 Variovorax sp. P4_D9 | reverse complement strand
GTGCTGCATCAATGACCGTTTGTAGTTCAGCCAGTCCGCTCCTTGTCTTCCTATGTCACAGTCGCCGCCGCCCGGCCGATCGGCGCGTCATATCGCTACGTCATATCCAATTCGCAGTGGCAACCCTCCCCACGAGGACCGTCAAGGCCAAGCATCGCTTGCATTCTGTGGGAAGCCACAAATATCGCTTGCATTCTGCGGGAAGCCCTTGTAGTCCTTTCCGTGCAGAAAGATACGGTTTGCTCCGAGAGCCTTTGCAGGCGCGGGTTTCGAGGCGGTGGAGCGCTTGGCGTGTCAGGGGCCGTGCAGACCGTGGCCTTCATTGATCGTCAGGCCCTTGCCACTGGCATAGCGATAGATCCACTTCAATGCGACCGTCTCTGCGATGCGCTCGGCAGCGTCCTCTGCAGCGCAGAGCTCCTCGGCCAGGCGCATGACGCGCTGGCGGGCAAAGCAATGGACCGTGCCCCCGGTGTCGCAGCCCAAGGCAGCAAGCAGATCTTTGGCGCGGGCCAGATCAGCACGAATGACGTTGACGGGGCGAGGATCGTCTTCCATGTCGTTCTCCTTGTCTGGCACTGAGTTGCGGCAATCTCAGATTAGGTTCTGTGCCAACCGCGAAGATGGTCATGCTCTTCCGCGCTTGGGTCGCTCCGCCGATCGCGGTGCTGCGCTCGATTTCCAAGCGCAGTCAGACGAAGCTCAAGCGGGGGCAATCGGCCTTTTCGCGCACACGCTCATGCACCGGATCTCGGTCCTCTGTCGATGGCCCACCACTTGGCCAAGCAGCAACCCCTGCGTCGACTCCGCGGTGAAGGCCCTGCTCAGCAAGACCCGCAAGGCCTACGCGAAGCGCAGCGGCCTGCCGCACAAACAGCGCGCGCTAACCAAGGAGCCGCTCGAGGCGGTGCTGGAGACCTGCGACGACTCGCTCAAGGGGAAGCGTGACCGCGCCCTCCTCCTCTTCCTTC
>NZ_JBFUIU010001577.1:0-974 GCF_056401695.1 Variovorax sp. P4_D9 | reverse complement strand
GATCATGCCAGGCGACCAGCAGGAATCCGCCGACGAGCCCCCAGTGCTCGAAGAAGGCGTTGGCCGCCATGAAGCGATCGGGCGGCCCGAGCTCCCAGAAGCGGTTGGCCACGAAGGTGGCGAAGAGCGTGAATCCGGCCAGCCCCAGCGCGCCGAGCCAGCGGTGGAAGCCGGTCAGGATCATCAGCGAGGCGCCGAACTCGAAGGCGATGACGGTAACGGCCAACGGCGCCGCCGGCGCCAGGCCGAAGTGCTGCATCTCGGCGATGGCCGACGCGAAGTCGGTGGCCTTGACGAAGGCACCCTGCAGATAGGCCGCGCACAGCAACAGCAGTGCGAGCCAATGAACGGCTCGGTGGGTGAAGAGACGGCGGAGCGCCTCCATCCTCAAATCGCCCAACAGGCGCAGCCGAGCGCGCCCCAGAAGCTCTTGAGATCGGCCACGGGCAGCCGGCTGCTCCAGGCCGTGGCATGCCGGTGGCCGTGCACGCCGCAGGTGTTGGCGCAGCCACAGGCCTGGGCCGCCTGGCGCAGCGTCGCCCCCTCGGCATCGCCCCATCCCGCGTAGCCGCCGAAGCGGCGCACCGGCGACCAGTCCGGCATGGCCGGCGGCGGCGCGCCCTCGTCGTGCGCCGCGAAGTCGCCGGCACCGTAGACCACCTTGCCGCCCACCACCGTGAGCAGCGCCGTGGTGTCGGCGATCTCGGACTCGGGGCAGGAGAAGAAGTCGCGGTCGGGCACGACCAGGTCGGCCAGCTGCCCGGCCTCGATCTGGCCTTTCTTGCCGACCTCGTTGGAGAACCAGGTGACCTGCTCGGTCCACATGCGAAGCGCCGCCTCGCGGTCCAGGCAGTTGCGCTGCGGCGTGATCTGCAGGCCGCCGACAGTCTTGCCGGTGACCAGCCAGGCGAGCGACACCCAGGGGTTGTAGGAAGCCACGCGGGTGGCGTCGGTGCCGGCCGAGACCTTCACGC
>NZ_JBFUIU010001576.1:0-974 GCF_056401695.1 Variovorax sp. P4_D9 | reverse complement strand
CTTCTCGAGGGTGTTCTTGAGCACGTTGAGCGCCGAGGCTTCGCCGCCTGAGGTCCACCAATGGAGGACCTCGACGCTTTCCTTCTGGGCGAATGCCGGCATTGCCGTGGCTGCAAAGATAGCAATGCTGATGAGCTGCTTTTTCATGGAAGTCTCCTTTGTGTGGTTAACGGGACAGGTACCAGTCGGTGCGTTCACCGAGATGCATGTGCAGGGTCTTGGTTTCGGTGTAATCCTCGGTCGCAAAGCGGCCGAGTTCGCGGCCGATTCCGCTCTCGCGGTAGCCGCCGAAGGGCAGCTCGGCGTGGCCTTCAAGGAAGGTGTTGACCCAGACCGTGCCGGCCTTGATGCGGCGCGCCGCACTGAGGCAGGTGCTGAAGTCCTGGCTCCAGACGGCAGCCGACAGGCCATAGAGCGTGCTGTTGGCCAACTCGACGGCTTCGTCCAGGTTCTTGAAGCTCAGGACCGCCAGCACCGGGCCGAAGACTTCCTCTTTGGCGATGGCCATGTCGCGGGTGACGCCGGTCACGACAGTCGGTTCCACGTACATGCCAGTCATGCCCATCCGTGCGCCACCGAGGGCAATGGTGGCGCCGCCGTGGCGAGCGCCCTCGACGTGCGACAGGATCGTCTCGAGCTGCTTGTCCGTCGTGATCGCGCCGACCTGCATACCGGGTGTCAGCGGGTCGCCCACTTTGACGCGCTTGGAGCGCTCGACCACCGCAGCCGTGAAACGCTCGGCAATCGCTTCGTGCACGAGGATGCGGCTTCCACTGTTGCAGCACTGGCCGGCGTTGAAGCAGATGCCGAACACGGCCGCGTCAACGGCTGCGTGCCAATCGCAGTCGGGAAAGATGATCTGCGGGTTCTTGCCGCCCAGCTCCATCGAGACCTTCTTTAAGGTCTGTGCGGATTTTGCAACGGCCTGCTTGCCGATGGCAGTGGACCCGGTGAAAGACAGCATGTCGACATCC
>NZ_JBFUIU010001575.1:0-976 GCF_056401695.1 Variovorax sp. P4_D9 | reverse complement strand
GCTCATTGCGGTAGTCGGCCTGCACCTTGTCCATGTTCTGGCGGAAGTTCGCCAGCACGTCGGGATGGGCGCCGATTTCGAAACGGTACACCGACGAGTTGCCGGTGATGCGACGACGCCGCCAGGGCCGCTCATAGTCGTGGATGATCAGGAACTGGCCCGGTTGCTCGAAGAAGTCGTCCAGGGGGCCCACCACCACGACGTCGAGGTCGATGAACAGCGCCGTGCCGCGCAGGCCGTACAGGTCGGATTCGAAGGTGGTCAGCTTCTTCCAGGCCCGGTCCGGCTGTCCCGGGGCCAGTTCCAGGTCCAGCGGCGGGATCGGAAAGCAGCTGACTTCGCTGCGTATGCCCTTGGGGTCGTCGGTCAGGCAGACGAAGCTGAAGTCGCCGGTGAGATGGCGCCGCACCATCGCGTAGAGGCGGTTGACGTAGTCGGGGCCGTACTTGGTGCCCCATTTCATGCACAGGATGTGTCGCTGGGGCTTGCCCGCGGTCTGGCTCGACATCCTCAGTCTGCCTGGTTCCGTTTCTTGGCCGAGAGCGGCCGCTTGGCCTTGGCGCGCTTGATCGTGCCGCCGGGCGTCAGCCGCTGGTTGCCGAGCACCCGCAGGGTCTTGATCTCCGGACGCTGGCCGGCGCGCTTGCTGTACTTGATCACCTTGACGTCGCGCGGCCCGGGCATGCGGTCCTCGTCGACCGTGCGCTCCTTTTCGGGGATCGGCCGCCACAGCACCAGCAGCTTGCCGATGTGCTGGATCGGCGCGGCGTCCAGTTCGTCAGACATCGTCTTGAGCATGACCTCGCGGGCGGCGCGGTCGTCGGAGAACACGCGCACCTTGATCAGGCCGTGGGCCTTGAGCGCGGCATCGGCCTCCTTGAGGACGGCAGCGGTCAGCCCGTCGCCGCCGATCATGACGATCGGATCCAGATGGTGCGCTTCGGAGCGACGCACCTTGCGCTGCGCAGGGGTAAGT
>NZ_JBFUIU010001574.1:0-978 GCF_056401695.1 Variovorax sp. P4_D9 | reverse complement strand
CCGCAGCCCAGCGCCGCGGCGGTCACGAGGAGCGCATTCAGCAGATGTCTCATGCAGCCTCCGGACTCAGTTGATCTTGTTGTATTCGTTCTGGCCGTTCTGCGCCCGCGTCTTGAGGTGCTGCTGCCAGGAGTTCGGGTCACCCACCTGCCAGCCGGGGGCGGTGAAGGCGGTGCCGGTGTTCGGTTGCGTGCCGGTGCCGGTCCACGGCGCCGCGTCGACGCGCACGCCGTGCGCATTGGTCTGCGGCTTCTCGCCGCAAGCCCCCAGCAGCAGCGCGGCGGCGAGCAGCGCCGCGGCAGATCCGAGGCGTCTCATTTCGTGCCCCCGTTGGGCAGCGGCGTGCCGGCCTGCTGCGAGCCGTAGGCGGTACCCCAGCCCCAGACTTCGGCACCCTTGCCGCGTGCCACCACGCGGGTGCGGAAGATGTCGGCCACGACGTCGCCGTCACCGGCCAGCAGGGCCTTGGTCGAGCACATCTCGGCGCAGGCCGGGAGCTTGCCTTCGGCCAGGCGATTGCGGCCGTACTTCTCGAACTCGGCTTCCGAGCCGTTGGCTTCGGGGCCGCCGGCGCAGAAGGTGCACTTGTCCATCTTGCCGCGGGCGCCGAAGGTGCCCTGGGCCGGGAACTGCGGCGCACCGAAGGGGCAGGCATAGGAGCAGTAGCCGCAGCCGATGCAGACGTCCTTGTCGTGCAGCACCACGCCTTCCTCGGTTCGGTAGAAGCATTGCACCGGGCAGACCGCCATGCAGGGCGCGTCGGAGCAGTGCATGCAGGCCACCGAGATCGATTTCTCGCCCGGCACGCCGTCATTGAGCGTGACCACGCGGCGGCGGTTCACGCCCCAGGGCACCTCGTTCTCGTTCTTGCAGGCCGTGACGCAGCCATTGCATTCGATGCAGCGCTCGGAATCGCAGACGAACTTCATTCTTGCCATGGAGATTCCTTTTTTATGCCCGCTCGACGTTGCAGATGGT
>NZ_JBFUIU010001573.1:0-979 GCF_056401695.1 Variovorax sp. P4_D9 | reverse complement strand
CCGACGTGCCCGCCGCGATCTCCGTGCTCGATGCGGGCTACTGGTCGAAGGCCCTCTCGCTCACCGACGTGCTGGACTGCATGCCGCAATCCCGACGCGATGAATGGAATGCGGCCATCTCGGATCGCAAGACGCCACCGTTCACCGAGGAAGCCGTCCGCCCGACCATCGATGATCTGCTCGCGTCACGCCACAAGTTCTTCTGCGAACGGGTCGATGGCATCTTCCGCGGTCTCTCCGGCGCTCACGTGACGAACCAGCCACAGGGTTTTTCGAAGCGGATGATCCTCGCGTACGTGCTCGACGATCACGGCTCGCCAAATCACCGGCGCGCCGGAGTGATCAACGACCTGCGATCCGTGGTTGCCACGTTCATGGGCCGTCCCGGCCTGAAGCACTACGAGACAAGCGAGGTCATTCGAAGCATCGTTCGAACGAGGATCTTCGGCGAATGGCACGACATCGACGGCGGCGCGATTCGCATCCGAATCTACAAAGGCGTTGGGACCGCCCACCTTGAGATTCACCCAGAGATCTCCTACCGCCTCAATTGCGTGCTTGCCAGTCTCTATCCGGCAGCGATCCCAGCCCAGTTTCGCGCCCGGCCGAAATCGAAGCCCAAAGCCTTCACGCTCATGGAGCGCCCCCTTCCCTTCGCGGTGCTGCGGCTGCTGGATGCCGGCGCGGTGCAAGTCGCGACCGAGGGGAACGCGTGGATCTTCTCGCCGCGCTATGGCCACGACGAGGGCAAGCATGCGCAGCACGAGCTCGAAAAGGTGCTGGAGGCCATCGGTGGCGCGCCTGCGAAGTACGGGTTCCGATTCGATTTCAATCCCCGCGCGGTGCTCGACAAGATCATCATTTCCGGCTGTCTGCCGGACGAAGCCTCACACCAGTTCTATCCGAGCCCTGAATCCGTGGCCACTGCCGCGCTGGACATGCTGGACGCTGACATGGATGACCCGGCCCTCACCTACCT
>NZ_JBFUIU010001572.1:0-984 GCF_056401695.1 Variovorax sp. P4_D9 | reverse complement strand
ACTCGAGAATGGTTACGCCTGGTACGCCGATCATTTCGCTAATCTGTTGAATACCCAATTCAGCAGCTCCTGAGGCCACGAGGGTCGCCGCCGATCCTCCCGGCTCGGGGATCACGCGCTTCCGTGCAACGGCTTCGCTCAGCCCGTACTTTCGCAACACATTGACGAGGTGCTCTCCGCTGATGCCGTCGGAGTACGCCACCGCCGATGCGGACTTCAGGACGCGCAGGAAGCGAACTGATGTGCTGATATCCGGAAGTGGCTCATTGACTCTAAAGGCGGCGCCGCTGCGCGACAGTGCCACGGCACAGCGCTTCATCGAGGCCGGTTGACGCTCCGCAGCGTACTGGTCCACGACCTCGCTGGGTCCCAAAAAGACATCCGCTGTAATCTCGCGGGTTCCCGTTCTCTTGATGGCCGACACGCCGATGTAGCGCGCCGAGATCCGCGCACCGCTCTGCTTTTCGAATTCGGGCAGGACCGCCTCCAAAATCTTGCGGGTGGACTGGGTACTGACCAGCTCCAGCACGGAATTCGAGGAAGGGGCGGTCATTTGGCGGTCTCCTGGGCTTGGCCATGTGTCTGGCGCTGCAACGGTGATGTGGTTTGCACGGATGAATCTAAATCCCGCAGTCAACTGCCGGAAGTTGGATGAAACGATGAAGCTACGAGCCGATCGCCTTGGCCATGTCCTCGACCACCTTCTTGGCGTCGCCGAAGACCATCATGGTCTTGTCCATGTAGAAGAGCTCGTTGTCCAGGCCCGCGTAGCCCGCGGCCATGCTGCGCTTGTTCACGATCACCGTCTTGGCCTTGTAGGCCTCCAGGATCGGCATGCCGTAGATCGGCGTGCCCTTGGTGAGCGCGGCCGGGTTCACCACGTCGTTGGCCCCCAGGATGATCGCCACGTCGGCCTGCGCGAACTCGCCGTTGATGTCCTCCATCTCGAASACCTGGTCGTAGGGCACCTCGGCCTCGGCCAAG
>NZ_JBFUIU010001571.1:0-988 GCF_056401695.1 Variovorax sp. P4_D9 | reverse complement strand
CCTTGTATTCGGAGTGCAGCATCTTGGCTCGATGTCGCGCTGCTGACCGCGCTTTGTTCCGCCGCCGAAGAGCACGATCAACCGGTCACCGTCCTTGGCCAGATAGATGCGGTAGCCGGGCCCCCAATCGATCACGTACTCACCGATGCCATCGAACCATTTCGCGCTCGAGGTGTTGCCGAGTTCGAGTCGCAGCTTGGCCGTCACCACTTTGGCTGCAGCCTGCGCATCCAGGCCATCGAACCAAGTCTTGTAAGGGTTTGATCCGTCCTCGCGCAGATACTCGTCGACTTGAATGCCCATGTGCAATGGTAACGTATAGGTTACCAATTGGCAAGCGCCTCCTCAAGTGCAAGTGTCCTGGGCCGGTGTGGCCGGCTGTACGCGATCATGCCGCTGTTGCGGCCGGTCCGGAAATGACCCGCGCGCCGGAACCTCGCTCACCCGTGAGCGACATTGCAAACTCTTGCTATCCCTGGGATTGGGGGGCGACGAGAAGGGTTGGTCCGATTCCGGCATCTGGGGCAAGAAGAGAGCGATTCAAACGGTGGGGTGTGCGGACGCTAACTTGCGAGTTCYTRTCGCGATTGGCCAATCTGCGATCGAGTTCGCTGGCTGGAAAATGACGCTTGGCGCGCCTTTGGAGCTTGGCCATGCAGATCAAAATCAGTTTTGCCATTTCCGGCGGCACTGCCCGAGTCGGAGGCGTTGCCGCTGCTGACGCTGGAGGTCGATGCGCAGCCGCATCGAAACTCTGGGACTGGGCTTGGCCGATTCCAAGGCGCTGCTCGCGCGGATGCAGGCCCAGATCGTCACGCGTCAGGTCGAGCTGATGTCGACCACCCAGCGCTGATGCGATTGCTGTGGCCTGAATCGCGCCATCAAGGACTATCACGACGTTCACTACCGCAGCCTGTTTGGCAGTGTTGTGAAAGTGCCGCGTTGGCGTCGATGCGAATGTCATTGCAGCACCGCCCCAAGCGAACGG
>NZ_JBFUIU010001570.1:0-992 GCF_056401695.1 Variovorax sp. P4_D9 | reverse complement strand
GCACAGGCGGTGCGTGCTCGTTTGCTGGGCCGGGTCGACGGCGAAGCAGAGGGAAACGAAGGCATCTGCTTGGTGACCGGCGACCACCTGCCGTTGGCCCGGCTGCATCCTGCGATCAAGGGCGTGAACGGGGCGCAAAGCTCAGGTGCGTCCATCGTCTCCTTCAACCTTGAATCCTTCGGTTCATACGGCAAGAGCCAAGGCGAGAACGCCCCCGTATCGGAACAAGCCGCTTTCGCCTACACCACCGTACTCAATCACCTGCTTCGGCGTGGAGAACACAACCGCCAGCGACTGCAGATCGGCGATGCCAGCGTGGTGTTCTGGGCTGAAACCGACGATGCGCAGGAAGCACAGGCAGCTGAATCGCTGTTTCAGCTTTTCATCGACCCGCGGAGCGACGATGTTCAGGAAGCCGAGAAGCTGCGCCGCGTGCTCGACGACGTCGGGCAGGGCCGCCCCAAGCCGCTGGGCAGCTTCGATCCGCGGCTCGACAAGGGTACGCGCATGTTCGTGCTGGGCCTGGCGCCCAATATCTCGCGCCTATCGATCCGATTCTGGCAGAGCGACACGCTCGAGGTGTTCGCGCAACGAGCGGCCGACCACGAGCGCGACCTGCGTATCGATCCACTGCCTTGGAAGGTGGCACCGTCTGCTTGGCGGCTGACGCTGGCCACGGCGCCGTCGCGCGATGGCCGCTCCAAGGCGGAAGACGTGTCACCGCACCTCGCAGGCGAACTGATGCGCGCCATTCTGACCGGCGCGCACTACCCGCGCAGCCTGCTGACCAACGTGATCATGCGAATGCGCGCCGACGGAGACGTGTCAGGCGTGCGTGTGGCCTTGTGCAAGGGAGTCCTGGCGCGCGACCGCCGCCTAGGGGTCAATGTTTATAACGAGGAGATACCTGTGAGTCTCGATCTGCAATCTCTCAACCCCGGCTACAGGCTTGGGCGGCTATTCTCCGTGCTGGAGAACGTGCAGCGCAGTGC
>NZ_JBFUIU010001569.1:0-992 GCF_056401695.1 Variovorax sp. P4_D9 | reverse complement strand
CTCTGATGCACCTCCCGGCGCAGGTCCGAGTCTTCCCAAGGATGCTGCGGCTTCGTAAGCAACTTTTAAAGGTCTTGACTCGACCGTATGGGCGGACTAGGGTGCCAGGCGGTGGATGTAGGCGTGTTGGCCTGCGATCGTGAGCTCATCTAAATCGAAACTGGCATTTGAAATGTCTCGAAGGCCGGCCCATGCAATTGCGAAGCCGAGGAGATGAATCCATGACTCGACCTGCGCTTCGTGTTCTTGCGGCAGGGATGCTCGCAGGACTTCTTTTCGGGTACGGGGGACGGGTCGTCGCTCAAGATGCATCGTTGTGCACAGTCGAAGTCTATGGCGACTCGATCATGGCCTCCAACGGCTCCGATGAAACTCCCGCCGCGACGCTGCAGCGCATCAGGCCCAATCTGCGGGTCGTTGCCGATCATTCGCTTGGCGGCATGTCGCTTCATGCCCTGGCGACTTACTTTCCGCTCCTAACCCGCACAGCGCACTTCGTAATCATCGAAAACGGTGTGATCGACGCGTGGGAAGGGGAGAACATCAACACGGTGATGTACGATTACGTGGCCATAGTCCAGAAGGTGCGGGAAGAGGGGCGGATCCCCGTGTTGACAGGCTATTCTCACCAAGCTTTGGGTGGAGTACTTTCACCCCAGAAACTCTGGCGTCGGGACTTCTACGATGCGGTCATTCAAGCAGTTGCTACGAATGCGAACGTAGCCTTTGCCGACTGGGGGTCAGTGCCGTTCTACGGCACTGTAGATCTACTCGACTTCGTGCATCCGAATCGGGACTACAGCAACCGGCTGATCGGACGACTCGCGCTGACGCTGGATTCGCTTACAACCCCCTGCACAACGACTCTGGTTCCTCCGGCCTGAATGATGCGTGGACGTTTGGTGAACGTCCGTTCCGATGGCCCGCATCCTGCAAAATGCCCGCGCCTATCGACGGGAGCGATATCAGGGTTGTACGCCGCTATTGCCGAG
>NZ_JBFUIU010001568.1:0-994 GCF_056401695.1 Variovorax sp. P4_D9 | reverse complement strand
TCGCACAACCGAACGCCCATTCTTGTTTCGAGGTCTGCGAGGTAGATGCTGATCGTCGAGCGGCTAATGCCCAGGCGCAGTTCCGCGGCGGCAAGGCCACGGCACTCTGCGACCGCTTGAAAAACCCTCAGCAAGCGAAGATCGAGATCGCTGATCCGACCCAACTTCGCACGTCTTTGTCCCATGCCGTCCTTCTCCTTTGCAATTCTGTGCTTCGCGGTGGTGCAAGCCAGCGCAAGATCCGAGCCGAAGCGAACCGGAATGGCTCGACTTTCCCTGGGCATTGAACCAGCTTGGCCAGCAGCGCTGGTTTTTTTCCTCAAGGCCGGGGTGTCAAGCCTACATTTCTCGGACTTTAGTTTGAAACATTTCCGTTGCAATCTAGGATCTTCCAGCTAGGCTTTGGACCACTGAACCGACATGTGGAGTCTGAAGAATGAGTCACTGGAGCCCGTCACGACGCAGATTTCTTGCGGATGTATCTTTGCTGGCCTTGTCGGCCCTACCCAGCGTGACGCTGGCCCAGGGTGACCGTCGTGCACTGCGCGTCATCCTGCCCTACGCTGCGGGCTCTGGTGCCGACGTCGTTTTCCGGCCCTACATCGATGCGATGGGCCGCTATCTGCAACAGCCCTTGTTTATCGACAACCGGGGTGGAGCGAATGGCCTTATCGGGATGGAGGTGGCTTCCAAGGCGGCGCCGGACGGCTACACCGTGGCCTTGGGCACTTCGGGCACGCTGGTCATCAACCGCTTTCTGTACAACAAGCTCCCTTACGACCCGACAAAGGACTACGACCTTGTGGGCACTGCCTTCGGAACAGCCAATGTGCTAACGGCACGAAAGGAACTCGAGGTCAACTCTGTGGCGGAACTGATTGCCTACGCGAAGCGCAATCCGGGACAACTCAAGGTCGCCTCCGGCGGCGTTGGCAGCACGGGCCATCTGTCTGCGGCGCTGTTCGATGCCATGGCCGGTACAGGAATCATGCAC
>NZ_JBFUIU010001567.1:0-1001 GCF_056401695.1 Variovorax sp. P4_D9 | reverse complement strand
GTTCTCAACTGACTAAGAATCCCCATGCAAGTATTCTGGTTCCTGCCCACCCACGGCGACAGCCGCTACCTCGGCACCACCGAGGGCGCGCGCGCGGTCGATCTCGACTATCTCCAGCAGATCGCCGGCGCCGCCGATTCGCTCGGCTACGAAGGCGTGCTGATCCCGACCGGCCGATCTTGCGAGGACCCGTGGGTCATCGCCTCGAGCCTGATCGGCGCGACCCGGCGGCTCAAGTTCCTGGTCGCGGTGCGGCCGGGCCTGCACCAGCCCAGCCTGGCCGCGCGCATGGCCGCCACCTTCGACCGGCTGTCGGGCGGGCGGGTGCTGGTGAACCTGGTCACCGGTGGCGACCAGGCCGAGCTCGAAGGCGACGGCGTGTTCCTGGACCATGCCTCGCGCTACGCGCAGTCGGCCGAGTTCATCCGCATCTGGCGCGAGATCATCGCGCGCAGCCACGACGGCCAGAGCTTCGATTACGACGGCCAGCACCTGAGCGTCAAGGGCGCACGGCTCTTGTTCCCGCCGACGCAGAAGCCGCATCCGCCGGTGTGGTTCGGCGGCTCGTCGGCCGCGGCCCACGAGCTTGCCGCCGAGCAGGTCGATGCCTACCTGACTTGGGGCGAGCCGCCGGCCGAAGTGGCGAAGAAGATCGCCGACGTGCGCCAGCGCGCCGAGCGCAAGGGCAGGGCGCTGAAGTTCGGCATCCGCCTGCACGTGATCGTGCGCGAGACCGAGGACGAAGCCTGGCGCGCCGCCGAGTCGCTGATCAGCCGGGTCGACGACGAGACCGTGATCCGCGCCCAGGCCGCCTTCGCGCGCATGGATTCCGAAGGCCAGCGGCGCATGGCCGCGCTGCATGCCGGCGGCGCCAGGCGCACCCGCGCAGAGCTCGAGATCAGCCCCAACCTGTGGGCCGGCGTCGGCCTGGTGCGCGGCGGCGCCGGTACGGCGCTGGTGGGCGATGCGAAGACCGTCGCGGCGCGCATCGAGGAGTACGC
>NZ_JBFUIU010001566.1:0-1002 GCF_056401695.1 Variovorax sp. P4_D9 | reverse complement strand
CCTCACCTCGACCTGGTTGACGGGACGGTGCTGCGAACTCGCCGCGCGCGGCCATTCGCGCGACGGCAAGCGCGATGACCCGCAGATCGTCTTCGGACTGCTGTGTTCAGCCGAGGGTTGCCCGATCGCGGTGGAGGTGTTCAAGGGCAACACGGCCGACCCGGCCACGGTGGCCGCTCAGGTGACCAAGCTCAAGGAGCGCTTCGGCATCGAACACCTGGCCTGGGTGGGTGACCGCGGCATGCTCACCTCGGCKCGCATCGAGCAGGTCCTCAAGCCCGCGGGCATGGACTGGGTGAGCTCGCTGCGCGCGCCGCAGATCGCGCARCTCGCCGAGGAGCATGGTCCGTTCCAGCCGTCGCTGTTCGATGAGCGCAACCTGCTTGAACTCACCAGCGCGCACTTCCCCGGCGAGCGGCTGGTGGTGTGCCGCAATCCGCTGCTGGCCGAGGAGCGCGCACGCAAACGCTTGGAGTTGCTCGCTGCAACCGAAGCCGATCTGGACAAGATCGTGTCGGCMWCTCAGCGCGCTCGCMATCCGCTGCACGGCGAGGATGCCATTGGCCTGCGCGTGGGTCGTGTGATCGGCCGCTTCCACATGGCCAAGCACTTCRAACTCCTCATCACCCCGACGTCGTTGACCTATCGGCGCAAGCTCGATGCCATCGCCGCCGAGGCCGCGCTGGACGGCCTGTACGTGGTGCGCACCARTGTCCCCGCAGCCAAGCTCGATGCCGATGCAGCGGTGGCCGCCTACAAGAGCCTGGCCCACGTGGAGCGCGCCTTCCGTGCACAGCTTCAGGACCCTGCTGCAAGACCTCTCCACCCTGGCCTACAACATCACCCACACCCACCTCAACCCCGAGGCCAAGATCGTCACCACCACGCGGCCCACGCCGCTTCAGGCCAAGGCCTTCAAGCTGCTCGGCTTGAATCCCGCCTGTACCCAGTAGCCGCTCTCCCTGCGAACCAAAAGCTCAAGCAGGGTGCGCACTTACGTCT
>NZ_JBFUIU010001565.1:0-1009 GCF_056401695.1 Variovorax sp. P4_D9 | reverse complement strand
CCTCGGGGATGTCCACTTCCCGGCCCAGCGCCAGCGCTTCCTTGTCCTTGGCGGTGAAGAAGTCGGCCTCCTCTTTGGAACTGACAAAGTCGTGAACCGTCTTGCCAAGCAGTTCCTGCTCGCTGCGCCCCGTCAATTCCTCGAGGGCGCGGTTGACGCGGACGAGCTTCAGGTCGACGGCATCCTTGACCAAGACTTGATAGGGGATGTGGTGGATCACCGAGTTCAGAAACGCATTGGCCGTTTCCAGCTCGGCGGTGCGCAGGCGCACGCGCGCCTCCAGGTCGACGTTCAGGGCACGCAACTCTTCTTCCGCCCGGCGCAGCGCCGCCGTCTGCGCTTGTTCGGCAAGCGCTCGCCGCACCGAGAACCCGAGCCTCCGCAAGCGCTGCTTGAGAACGTAGTCCGTGGCGCCGGCCCTCATGCAATCCACCGCCTCCTCCTCGGTCATCGCGGTGGAAATCACGATCAGCGGAAGCTCCGGCCGCTGCTGCCGTACCTGCCGCAGCATTTCCAGGCCGCCGACTTCGTAGTCGGACAGYACCAGGTCGAAGGTCAGCCGATGCAGGGYGGAGACGAAGTCCTCCCGGGTCTGCATCCACACGATGTCACAGGCAAGGTCCTCGTCCTGCAGCCTGCTCCGGATGCGTTCCGCATCGGCCGGGTCGTCCTCGAGATGCAGCACWCGAATGGCAGCGGTCATCTYGGCCCGTCCTGCTCKCCACGGAGCGACTCGACAACATCCTTGAACTCCTCGCGGTTGCGTTCGCTCAGCGCGGAGAGGGCCTCGTGCGCGTGCAGGATCCGCTTCTGGACCGAGGCCTGGTCGTGCCCCGTGCCCAGCGCGTAGAGCTCGGGCGCGGCGGGGCTGTCCTCGTGGACCGCGGCCAGCACCAGCTGCATGCTCAGTTCCTCGAACAGGGCGCACACGGCCGGCGTCACTCCCCGGACAACCACGCCTCCCCGGGCCACCAGCTCGTGCACCGTGCCGAGGCAGGTGCTGTCCATG
>NZ_JBFUIU010001564.1:0-1009 GCF_056401695.1 Variovorax sp. P4_D9 | reverse complement strand
TTCTTGTAGTACTCCATGCCGAGATGGCTGGGGGTCCCTGGGCCGGCCGAGGCATAGCTGACTGCGCCGGGCTTGCTCTTCAGGTACGCGCCCAGCTCCGTCATGTTTTTCGCTGGCACCGACGGGTGCACAACCACCACGCTGGGCACGGTGGCCGCCAACACGATGGGCGTGAGATCCTTCTGCGGGTTGTAGGGCAGCCGCGCGCCGTAAAGGCCTGGGTTGACCGCCAACCCGCTGAGCGTGGACAGCAGGATCGTGTAGCCGTCGGGCGCGGCCTTGGTGACGCTGGCGATGGCGATCTGCTCGCTGGCGCCCGGCTTGTTCTCGACCACCACCGCCTGCCCGAGGCGCTTGCCCAGTCGCTCTGCGACCACTCGCGCCAGGGTATCGGTGGAGCCACCGGCCGAGTACGGCACAACGATCTTGATCGGCTTGGTCGGATAGTCGGCGGACCAGGCCGGCTGGGCACCGGCGACAAGCAGCGCGACAGCGGCGAGAGCATTCAGGGAGGAAACAGTCATCGGGCGCTCCAGTTGAGTTGGGTGTATGACTCGACCAATCGGAACATTTGGTTGAATCATCAGCCTTGAATTGTTGAACAATTAAAGCCAAATTGAAAGGCATGACTGCAAGCAATTTCTAAGTGGATACCCTCATTTTGTTGAACAATCAGGGGGCGATGTGCAGCGGAATCTGCTACAAACCCACCACCCACCCCAATGAACCCGCCCGATACCCCCTCCCCCGAAGCCCAGACGCTGAGCGAACGCATGGCCGAGCAGGTGCGGCAGAAGATCACGCAGGGCGAGTTCTTGCCCGGCCAGCGCCTGTCCGAGCAGGCCCTGAGCGAGAGCCTAGGCATTTCGCGCAACACGCTGCGCGAGGTGTTCCGCATGCTGACCAAGGACGGCCTGGTCAAACACGCACCGAACCGAGGAGTGTTCGTGGCCATCCCGAGCATCGCGTCGATCATCGACATCTACCGAGTTCGCCGGCTGATTGAATG
>NZ_JBFUIU010001563.1:0-1010 GCF_056401695.1 Variovorax sp. P4_D9 | reverse complement strand
CAGCCATTCCGCTCGGCCGCTATGGCCGGCCCGAAGAGATCGCAGCGGCAGTAGCCTTCCTCGCAAGCCCCGACGCCAGCTTCATCACGGGCATTTCACTCGACGTTGACGGAGGAGCTGCGGCGTGATCGCCAAAACTCGGCCATGGCAGGGCGTGAAACTCAAAGTCTGTCTGAGTAGCGAACGTGGCTTTTCGGGACCGCCGCACAGACACCCTAGCCCTGGCTCCCGCCCGGCTCCACGATTCAGGTCTCTTTCCGCGTCCTTGAGAGGGTGGCACGCAGTCTCGACGCACATCTGGACCGTCAGCAAACCGCATCCTTGCGGAAGTCCCCGGTTGTCGACCAAGTGGCAGCAAGCAATTCTTAACCGGTCACTGGCTTCCGCTTGCTGAACGTCGGCTCCTGGCCGACAGTTCTGGTTCGAGGTCCAAGCTCGAACGCGTGCTCCAGACTGTCTGCTGTCCTTCGAGTTTGGCTGCCGAATGACGGTGGTCGCCGAAACCCGACCTTGGCCCTTTGCTTGACGGACGTCCGGTCTACTTTGGAACTTGACCTCGGCGTCATCGTCATGAATCAGCATGGGTGGCAACGGACGATCAGGACGACATCGTGCGCGAACGACAGCCTCCGCAAGTCGCGAATCGGAGCTTCGGGCCCACTGCGGACATTCGGCCGGCGATATTAATTTTCGCGAAACGGTCGTTTGCCCTGAACGGTTCAATGTTCAAAGCTTTCAGACGTGGTCCGCACGCGATCAAAGAGTCCTCGACGTGGTGCGTAACTCGCCCCGCCGATCGCTTGGCCTCGAAAGAGGCTTTCGATCTGTGCACGAAAGCACTGAAGACGCATCGGCCTGGATCGACTTCGAGTCGAGCGTCGACTCCTTTCCGAGCTGGATGGAGGCCTTTGACGCTGGATGCGTGGAGCTGTTCAAGTTGGTGCCCGACGAGCGCAGTGGGCCCAGGTTGACAGGCGAGGACGAAAACGCCGACCCGGTCGGTTGAGCAC
>NZ_JBFUIU010001562.1:0-1011 GCF_056401695.1 Variovorax sp. P4_D9 | reverse complement strand
GCCGTATCCAGCAGAGGGTCCACCCGCTCGTGCCGAGCTTCGATCTCTGCGACCAACGACTGCTCTCGCCGCCTTCGACGTCATCTCACCACCCCCAGTCTTCTGATTCCCCTTCGGGAGGGAGGCATCCATAGCATCTCCATCGGGTTGTGAGCCCGATTCGACATGCGCTGCGACGCGCCGGGCCTCAGCAAGAGGCTGAGGCCGGTGTCGGCCGGCGCCGACGCAAAGGCATCCCGGCCCAACGCGAGACCGTCCATCGGCCGGCGCCGCTTGAGAATCTGTCCGACAGAAGAACAGGCGCTTTGGCCCATTTGCCATCTGGTGCGAAAAGGAATAAACAGGGGCCCKTGCCCCAGGGCCTTCCCGTGAACCCTCCGAGTGACCCCCCGACTCCCGTGACGCCACCAAGCACCCCCTTCTTCGGCGAAACCGACGCCTACCTCCTCGGAGAAGGCACGCATGCGCGGCTCTACGACCGCCTGGGCGGCCACCTCGCTCCGGGTGGCGAAGGCGCGATGTTCGCGGTCTGGGCGCCCAACGCGCGCTCGATCTCCGTGATCGGCGAATGGAACGGATGGGATCCTCAGGCCGACCTGATGCTGCCACGCGCCGACAGCACGGGCGTCTGGGAGGCGCGCAGTGCCCATGCCCGGCACGGCAACGCCTACAAGTACCGCATCGTCTCGCAGAGCGGCCGAATCCTCGAGAAGGCCGACCCTTTGGCGACATGGAGCGAGCCGCCACCCGCCACGGCGTCGCGGCTCTGGTCGCTGGACTACAAATGGGGCGATGGCGACTGGATGCGGACCCGCGCCGGGCGAAACGGCCTCGACGCGCCGATTTCGATCTACGAGGTGCACGCCGGCTCGTGGCGGCGCAGCGACGGCGGCCTGCCCAACTACCGCGAACTGGCCCACGCGCTGGCCGACTACGTGGTGTCGGTGGGCTTCACGCATGTCGAGCTGATGCCGGTGACCGAGCATCCCTTCTATGGCTCGTGGGGCTACC
>NZ_JBFUIU010001561.1:0-1012 GCF_056401695.1 Variovorax sp. P4_D9 | reverse complement strand
CCTTCGACCAGCGCGAGTGCAGGACATGCACCGTCGCAGTGGACCAGCCCAACAACTCGGCGATCTGCGCAGCTGAGCTGCCCAGAGTCGCCCGGATGAGCACGCACTGGATGCGCTGGTACTCCGCATGACTGCCGGCTCGCTTGAGCCGTTCCGCCAAGCGCTCAACAGTCGGCTTATCCCCCACGATTAATGTCTTCATCCACGACTCCTTGAGGTTCGTGGGCTGACATCATATCTAATCTATTGAACGCAAATTGGTATCAGGCGCGCGGCGCCAGGTCCAGCACGCATTCGTCGCCCAAGGCCTCACGCCAGACCCGCACGCGCGAGGGCGCCGGCTGCATGTCGGCGAGGGCCTCGGCGATGAACACGCAGAGGTTTTCCAGTGTCGGCGCGCCCAGTCCGGGCACCTCGTCGAGCAGGTGGTGGTCGAGCCGTTCGCGCAGCGCATCCAGTCGCCGGCGCAGCAGGCCGAGGTCGACGACCATGCCGGTCCGGGCATCGCGCGGGCCGCTGACCGCGACTTCCGCGCGGTAGGTGTGGCCGTGGATGCGGCGGCTGGCTTCGGTCTCGATGGCGCGCTCGAGCGTGTGGGCGGCGTCGAAGAAAAAACGCTGGCTGACGGTGAATCGCCGGGGAATCATCTGAGGGGTCGTCATGCTTCGAAATCAGCGGATGCCGGTCAGCTTGTGGGTCTGCAGGCTCAGGCGCCAGCCGGGGCGTCTCATGCAGGTGTCGATGCACAGCGCGATGTGCTCGGCCTGCGCGGGACCGTCCATCGGCTGCAGGAAGCGGTGCGCGAAGTGGCCGCCGGCCTGCAGCGTGTCGAGGTCCAGGCCGGGCTGCGGCCACACCACCTTGAGCTCCTGGCCCGAGCGCTGCAGCCAGGGCGCGCCCGCCTTCGGGCTGATGCAGAGCCAGTCGATCCCCTCGGGGGCCGGCACGGTGCCGTTGCTTTCCACCGCGATGCGGAAGCCGCGCGCATGCAGTGCGGCGATCAGTGCGGCAT
>NZ_JBFUIU010001560.1:0-1014 GCF_056401695.1 Variovorax sp. P4_D9 | reverse complement strand
TATACCCCCCCGCCGACACGCTGGCGCGCTACGTTGAAGCGGGCGTGTTGACCCACGAAACCTTGGCCGACGGCTTCCGATCGTCTTTCCGGCAGCATGCCAGCGAGACCGCCCTTTGCGGGCCCGGCGGCATCATCAGCTACGCCGAGCTTGACGAACTGAGTGACCGTTTCGCCGCGGCCCTTCTGGAGAGCGGACTCGCACCACTCGACCGCGTCATTTTCCAGTTGGCCAACAGCAACGAACTGGTCATTGGCTTCGTCGCGTGCCTGAAGGCCGGTCTCATTCCCGTGGCGACGCTTGCCGCCCATCGTGAGCACGAGATCGGCTATCTGGCCGAGCTGAGCGAAGCTCGCATGCATTTCGTGCAGGGGGACGACCCGAAGTTCGACGACGTCGAATTCGCAGAGCGCATGCAGAAGGAGGTGCCGACGCTCTCCCTGATCGTTCAAGCCCGCGGCGAACCTCGTGGGCAAGCCCTCGGCATGCGCAAGCTGATCGAGGCAATGCCTTTGGCTCAGGCGCGTAACAGGCTGGCCGGCGTGCAACTCGATCCGTATCAGGTCGCCGTATTCCAGCTCTCGGGCGGAACCACGGGTGTTCCCAAGATCATTCCGCGCTTCAACAACGAATACCTCTACAACATGCGCTCAGTGGCGCAGTTCAACGGCTATCGCAGCGACGACGTGCTATTCATGCCATTGCCGATGATGCACAACCTCAACATGGGATGCTGCTTCGGGCCATTCCTGTTGACGGGCGGCGCCGTGACCGTCGCCGCTGACCTCCAGCCGCAATCGCTCTTCGAACTGTTCCAGCGTTACCTCCCGACTTGGGGGGCCATCGGCGGGCCGGTGCTTGAAAAGCTTCGCCCGGCGATCGAAGCCGGTCTGATGCCGGTCAAGCAGCTGCGCGGGGTCATTTCGGCCAGCGGCTCTCCAAAGCTGCGCAGCATCCTCGGCTGCCCGGCCTTCCACATCTTCGGCATGACCGAAGGCGTCATCATGATGACCC
>NZ_JBFUIU010001559.1:0-1015 GCF_056401695.1 Variovorax sp. P4_D9 | reverse complement strand
CTTCAGCACAGGCGCGCGCTAAAGCTTTGCGCGGTTTAGTTCTCGCCGACCACCCTGGGCGTGCGGCAGTCGCGCAACCCTGACATTTCGCAATATTCGTTGACAACATCTATTTTTTGGATCAGCAGTGGGTGGCGCGAAGTAGCCTGCCGAACAACTGACGATCCCGCACCTCTAGTCGGCGCAATGATGCTCGAGCAGAACGACCAGTGATCGCTCAACCGGCGCTATAGGCAGCCTGAAGGCTTGCAGACCCCTGAGCGACACTGCGCCCACTCAGCTGTCCGCAGTGGCTCGCTGAGTCCCGTGCACCTCAGTGAAAACAGCGCTCCGAGGATTCGACGCGCCAAGCGCGGTCAGTTGCACCGCAGCGCCGACAGCCAGACAGTCTATGGGCTTCTACTTCGCCGCCGCCTTGGCATTGCGCGCGTCGACCTTGGCCTGCCCCGCGGCCGCGGCCTTGCCGCCGCTGGCCTCAGGATTGATTTCAGGACTGTTCGCTTCGTCGCCCATCGGCTTCTTCACCATGCCCTGGGGCTTGGAATTGACCTTGTCCTGGGCTCTCACGGCGGCCTTGCCGCCGCTGGCCTCAGGATTGATTTCGGGGCTGTTAGCCTCATCGCCCACCGGCTTCTTCACCTTGCCTTGGGGGCGCGTATCCACCTTGGCTTGGGCGCGGTTTTGCGCCTTGCTGTTCGTCACCGGTTGCTGTTCCGACGATGTGCCGGCCGGATTTTGGGCATAGGCGCCTGCCGCAAACAGGCTGGTAATCATGATCGCGAGAAGTTTGCTCATTGCAATTTCCTTGGGAGTTGGAGATCGACACGGCTCGCCATCAGCAGATGGTCACGTCACAATGATACCTTTGGCCCATGGCTGACAGGGTTGGACGCAAGTGGCCCCGACTTAGTCTCGCGCGGCAGACAAGGATGGAGTGCTTGCAATAGTGTGGGGTTCAGGGCATCGTGGCTAGCCTCACAGGAGGTTAGTAGTTCCAGTGCCACGTGAGGACATC
>NZ_JBFUIU010001558.1:0-1016 GCF_056401695.1 Variovorax sp. P4_D9 | reverse complement strand
GCACAGAGCGAGGGCGCGGAATGGGGTCATGGGGAAGTCGCCGGACGCGAGCAGGTTGCGAAGCCAGCCAGTATCGCCAACCGGTGTCGGCGTCCCGCGCATTTGTTCACGCTTGCCCAGCGCCTGCCAGTCCAGCGGCGCCGATCACGGAAGTGGAACCCTGACTTGAACCACGCCGAGCGACGGAATGGGCCAGGGCGGTTGCATGAGCCCCGTTCAAGGCCGCCTCGTCGGTGTGCCTGACCAAGCATGCGAACATCACCGAGTTCAGCCTCGTCTCAGCGCGGCAGATGCCACGTCGATCGACGGGCTCGATGAAGTTCATCGTGATGTTCCCTGCGGTGCTTTTTGGACGTTTGATATGGACAGCACGTCAACGGCGTGTCATCGTTCGCTGAGGGCAGACGCCTCGCTACTCCCCGWGGGTTCGGGTGGGSGGGGGGTGCACGGAACGAGGTCATCCAACAATGAAACGCCGGGAGTTATTCCGAACACTCGCTGCCGGTCTCCTCGGCGCTGCCTTCGGCATTCATGCGCAACAGTCGCCGCCAAGGATGGCTCGGGTCGGATTCGTGAACGATGTGCTGTTGGGTCCGACCCCCGAATCAGTTCTCGACGCGTTTAAGCAGGGCCTTCGCGAACGCGGTTGGGTGGAGGGCAAGAACTTGACCCTTGTATTCCGATACGCTGAGACGCCGGAGCAGAGGCCGCAAATCAGCGCCGAACTGGCAGGGCTCCATCTCGATGTGATCGTCGCCACGTCTGCAGCCGCCTTCGCGTTCGGAGACATTCCGTCCGACCTCGCCGCCAAGCAGAAGCATTGGTCGCCGATTAGAACAACGCCTATCGTCTTCGCGGCTGTCTCGGATCCGGTCGCCGCGGGGATGGTCAAGAGTCTCGCCCGACCGGGTGGCAACATGACGGGTCTGTCGTATCAAGGCATTGACCTGAATCCGAAGAGGCTCGAACTGCTGAAGGAGGCGGTGCCGAGCCTCTCACGAGTAGCTGTCCTCGCT
>NZ_JBFUIU010001557.1:0-1021 GCF_056401695.1 Variovorax sp. P4_D9 | reverse complement strand
GCTGGGAACGGCATGGCGCTGCCCCGAGCTTGCCATTTCGACCGTGTAGCCGCCCTCCGTTGCCATCGGCTGGGCGGCACCGAAGCGTTCGTAGTGCACCGTGGCCGACGCGCGATCCTTGGCGGCCAGCAGAAAGTCGTCGACCATGCGCGCGGGGCCGCAGCAATACAAGTGGGCGCCCGGCGTCGTGTCCAGCGAACGAACCACCGCATCGACGTCCATGCGCGGCGAGGAGCCATCCGAAAAGTGGAGGAAGACCCGGCCTCCGCGTTCCCCCAGTTGCATCAGCCGGTCGTGAAAGGCCATGCGCGATCGCGAGGCGGCCGCGTAGTGCAGCTGCCACGGATGGCCGAGTTCGACCAGTCGTTCGATCATCGGCAGCAGCGGCGTGATGCCGATGCCTCCGGCCACGAAGCAGCTCAGCGCCGGCTGCTCCACCAGCGTGAAGTCGCCTTTTGGCGCACTGATCTGCAAGGCAGCGCCCACAGCAGCCTTGTCGTGCAGGCAGGCGGATCCACCGCGTCCCTGCGCTTCGCGTTTCACCGCGATGAGATAGCCGCGCCGATCCGCTGCCTGCCTAACGAGCGAGTAGCTCCGCAGGTGACCTTCGGGCATCTGCACGTCTACATGGGCGCCGGGCAGGAAGGCGGGCAAGGCTTCACCGTCGGCGGAGGCGAGCTCCAGGCAGACCACCTCGGCGGTCTCCATTCTTCGGTCTCGAACGACCACGGGCAATTTGATCGAGTTCATGTAGACAGCCTATCACGAATCTGCTAAATTCAATCAATGGTTGAACCATTAATAAGGATTACKCGATGCTGAAGACTGAAGACAACGAGCTTCTCGTTCGGGTCGGACCCCAGACGGCCATGGGCGATCTGATGAGGATGTACTGGCTGCCCTTCCTGCTGTCGGACGATGTTCCGGTCGACGGGCAGCCCTACCGGGTCCGCCTCCTCGGCGAAGACCTGGTGGCGTTTCGCGACAGCGAAGGGCGTGTGGGCCTGGTCGACCAGGCGTG
>NZ_JBFUIU010001556.1:0-1024 GCF_056401695.1 Variovorax sp. P4_D9 | reverse complement strand
GGGCACCACCTGGCACACCGTCGAAAACCGGAATCACTCGACCCGGCAGGGCCTTCAGTTCGTCCAAGAAAGCGGCGCGCTCCGGCGTTCTCGCGCAGTAGTAAAGCGTCCACGGTTGGCCGAGCGCGCTCAGGCGTCGGGCCATCGCCAGCATCGGAGTGACGCCGATGCCGCCCGCCACCAGTATTGAGGATTGCGCGGGTTCGTAGAGCTGAAAGTGGTTGCGCGGCGTGCTGATGTGAACGATGTCACCGACCTTGAGTTCGTCATGCAGGTAGGCTGATCCGCCACGCGTGTTTGCGTCTCTGGCAACCCCGATCATGTAGCGGTCGTGTTCGGCCGGATCGTTGCAGAGCGAGTACTGGCGCACGATGAAGTGGCCGTGGGAGTCGCGCACCGGCAGTTCCACGTCGATGTGAGAGCCCGCTGCGAAGGGCGTGAGCTCATAGCCGTCGACTGCGCGCAGTTCGATCGCGACAACGCCATCTGCAACCACGCGGCGCTCGTCCACCCGCACGTTCAGGCCGGTGGTGGTGGGCATCGAATTCGGTGGGACCATGGTGTGGGCTCTCGGACAGTCAGGTGGGAGCAGGAAACAGGGCGGTCACTGGGCAGGGACCTGCACAGGCATGGAACTCAAGCCACGGAAGACCGGCGAATGCATGCGAACGACCTGGTTGTGCAGGACGGTGAACCGGCGAGTCCGCGAAAACCATTCCTCAAGGAAGATCCGCGTCATGGCCTTGGCCAGCTGGGCGCCGAGGCAGAAATGGACGCCGTGCCCCATCGCCAGATGGCGGCCGGGAGGTCGCGTGATGTCGAAACGGTCGGGGTCGGTGAACTTGCGCTCATCGCGATTGGCCGAGCCGTACATCACGAGCACGCTCTGCCCGGCGCGGATTGTCTGGCCATGCAGTTCGATGTCCTGTGTGGCCGTACGATGAAAGCGCTGCGTCGGGGTGTCGTAGCGCAGCATTTCCTCGATGGCGATCGGGGCCTTGGACAGATCCGACGCCAACAGGTC
>NZ_JBFUIU010001555.1:0-1024 GCF_056401695.1 Variovorax sp. P4_D9 | reverse complement strand
GCGATGCGATGCGAATGGGCATGTTGCGATCCTCATGGTGGGTGGAAGACCAATGTAGGCCAGCCCGCCGGGTCCTGCCAATCGATTTGTGTGGCTTCGCCCTTGCGGCAGTGAATTTCTGCTGTCTGAGAACGGACTGTCGCAAATACCTGCTTCGGGCCGCATGCTGCCTCCAGAACGGTCGGGCCTGGTGGGCTACAACGTCCAGGCAGCCGTCGACGCCAGGCACCAAGCTGCGGCCCTTGTCGATCGGGGGTACTTCAGTCGAGGCCCAGCCTATTTCGGCGCAGGATGAGTCAGAGCCGGCCCGTCGCCAGGTCCGTGGATCAGTCCGTTTGCAAAGGCGTGAAGGTCGCTGATGGTGTGCTCGATCGCAGCCCTTGCATCCGGTAAGAACTCCAGAATTCGGGCGGGCTTAAGGGCTCCCGCATAGTTCGATCTGATGACGCGGCGCATCCGCAGCATCGATTCGAGACCTGCAAAAGCCTGTTCGCTCAATATGGCGCTACGAACGCCTGGGGACTTCGACAGCGGCGCGCGCCAGGGCCGTTCGCACCCGAAGAGATCATCTGAGCAGAATCTTCCCTCTCGGTGAGCTCCTCCGAGGTTGTCAACACTCGCAAGTCCAATAAAATCAACGGCTTACGAGCGTCATTTTCAAAGTTGCACCGCCTGGATTTTCACAGTTGGGCCAGTGCTCAGAAGTCTGTCGCCCGATGACCGCATACCGGCGATCCTGAAGTCCGCTGTAAGTCGGCTCTGGGCCCTACCCTGCCTGTCGTCCGGCCGTCGTACGCCAGTTGTGCAGCGATTGCTGTCCTTCCCTGTCGCAGGGTGAGATCACGCTGTAAGGCCGACTCCGGTCGCTCAGCAGCGAAGGACACCCTGGGTATCAACTGCCGGTCCCAAGGCATTGCAGTCATAGCCCCCCTGCTTGCCCTCTAGCGACCGTGCCCTCGAAGTATCGAACGTCCGCTCTGTTCGCCATCGAAATGGGAGTTCGGGCCCGTTGATGACATACCCC
>NZ_JBFUIU010001554.1:0-1026 GCF_056401695.1 Variovorax sp. P4_D9 | reverse complement strand
GGTCAGGATGGCTCGACCCTTGCCGACGGGTGAGCTCACGATGGCGGGTGGGGTGCCTTCGATGCCGGTGTACACGGCCAGGATCTGCGCTGCAGGGTCCGCCGCAGCGCCGAAGTCGAAGCGACAGCCGCCGTTGTAGTGCGCGTAAAGCGCTACCGGAGCCTCGGTCAGGCGATCGGTCGTCCGAATTTCTGCGGCCACAGCGCTCCTGGGCGTTGCGTCATAGGCGACGCCGCCGGTGAGTTCGGGCAACGAGCCCACCGCGACTGCATCCACGAACCGCAGTTCGCGTGCGCCGCAGATCGCACTGTCGGTACCGGCATGGAAGGCGAGTTCCCTGCAGGCGTAATACGCGCCGGCGCAGATGCCCAGGTAGACGCCGCCTTCTTCGACGAAGCGCCGGATGCGCTGGTTGGGGGCGCCGTTCAGCGCTTCGCAGAACGGAAGGTCCGCGCCACCTGGCATGACGAACAGGACGGCGTCATCGAAGAGCGCCGTGTCATGCGCGAGGTCGTCGGCAATGACCGCACGGACCTCGTAGGCAGCGGGAACGAGCTGCTGCGCGATCGCCCTCATCACGCGCGACGTGCCGTCGAAAGTGCCGGCGTCGATGTAGGTCAGGATCTTCGGTTTTGGCATGCTGGCTTGCTGTCTTTCCAAAGGAGCATTTTCGCCATCGACTTCCCCGAAGCAGTGCCGACCCATTCGCTGCGGATCGTCGCAGCCTACATTGAGCTCATAGGTGACGGCGAAATCACCGAGTTCAGTCTGAAGGACGAAGGGCTTGGGTTCCGCCGCAATGCCGGCTGTGCGGCGCGCCGCTTCAAGCAGCATGGCTTCGACCCTGCCGCCCTACCGAGATCAACAAACCCTAGCCTGGATTTCCACGCTGGGTAGTTCGCCTAACGCGGTGGCCTGTTCGTCAGGGGCTGGGGGTTACGCCGACATGCGCAGAGAGTAGCCCTTCCACCAGGGAATGGGGATCGCAGTATTGAGCAATCCGGAGGCGAGAACGATGGGCAAGTG
>NZ_JBFUIU010001553.1:0-1038 GCF_056401695.1 Variovorax sp. P4_D9 | reverse complement strand
CTCACGTCTCGGTCATCGCCGGACTCACGCGCACCAACTGCCTGTTCCGGCTGCACGAGGGCAGCATCAAGAAGGAAGAGATCGTCGAATTCCTCAAGGCGCTGAAGGCCCATCTGAARCAGCCGCTGCTGGTCATCTGGGATGGCTTGAAGGCGCACCGCAGTCGCCTGGTGCGCGAYTATCTGGACAGCCTGGGCGGCCATATCCAGATCGCGTTCCTGCCGCCGTACGCGCCCGACCTCAATCCGGTGGAGTATCTGTGGGCCTGGCTCAAGCGCCATGCCCTGGCCAACTATTGCCCCAACGACCTCGCCGAGCTTCACGGCACTGCGCGCAACAAGCTCAAGAGTGCTCAGAAGCGCCCCTCGATCATCGCCGCCTGCTGGGTGCAGGCCACGCTGTGGTGATGTCATGATTTATGGAAGTCTCAATAGTTTGAGGTCCGGAGCGATATTGCTCCGGACACTCAAGAGGCAATCACATGGCAGACCAACCAGGACAGACAAAGCCCACTCAACCGGGCAATCAGCCAAGCAGCCCAGGGCAGCAAGAGCAAACCAACCCCGGAAAGCAACAGCCCGGTCAAGGTAACCCGAGCACCCCAGAGCAGCCTGGGCAAAAGCCCTGAGGCTGCGTTCCGCCCGGTGTGGCAAATGCCCGGCGGACTCAAATTGCCACCCCGGGGAGTGCCTCAAGTGAAGTCGCGGGTCTCGGTCGCGCGAGCACTGGGCAGGACAACAATCAAGCCAGCGCCCGCAGGTAGCCGGGCGCCGCGCCACCCTTGCTTTCTGATCTCGAAAGCACCTTTTCGTGCTGGGGCTGGTGTGGAAGATCCAGGAAATCCGGCTTTCGTTCAAGCATGAGTGCCCGTCCTCGGTGCTTCAAACCGCGACCGTAAGGCGTTGTTCCGTGCCTTGTCAACAACTCATACTAAATTGCGTTCAAAGATATAGAAGTTATCCATTCGAACCCAGTCATTGACTGGGTTTTCGTTGGATTGGATTCGAGGGCGACGAGCCCGTGGGTCAGGGCGCTTTC
>NZ_JBFUIU010001552.1:0-1043 GCF_056401695.1 Variovorax sp. P4_D9 | reverse complement strand
GGCTTCTCGGCGCCTGTATATTTGTGGTGAACTACGTCATGAACAACCGGTTCGGACCAACTTTGGGACCCGGTAGCGTTGGCTTTCGCGTCGTCGCTGGTGGCGCGTGCGGGGTGATCATCGGCTGGTTCGCTTCCGGAAGCGGCGCAACGGTCGATCCGGCCCATGTCTCCGGCACGCCGTTTACGCTGGCGTTCCTGGCCGGCTTTAGCATCGACACCTTGTCGACCGTGATCCTTCGCTTTGGCCGAGAAGCGCGCAACCCGCCGCCCGTCGACGCTCCTGCTGAGGGCACTTACGGACAACAGCACGTTGGGACCAATGCTCACGACGCCGACGCCGATTACAAACCCGCGGCGGATGAAGTGAAGAGCGCCGGGGATCCGCCCGGCAAGGCATGACTTGATCGTACCCGCCGGCGCCAAGACGACCAATGCCGCCCAACGCCGACCACGAAGGGGCCTATGGCATCGAGAACCAGCCGACGATGACCGGCCAAGCCGAGATTGCGGCCAGGACAACCCCGAACGCACCGCACACACCCGCGAACTTGGCCCAGAAGAGGGCGCGTGATGCGTCTCGCGCCGTGTTCTTCATCTCCTGATGCATCCCTGCCTTGGACTCAGCGGTCGCGATGCCTGCGTTCGTGAACTCGCGAGCCCGCCTCATGTCGGCATACACCGCATTAAGGTGTGACGTGTCTACCTCGAAGATTTTGTCTGTGTTCATAGGCGGATTCTGCCCTTCGACAGACGAGGTCGATCGCTGGATAGGAACTGGGAGCAGAGGCCGGATGCGCCAGTCTGAGCGCGCGACCCCCTCTAGGGTTTCTCAAGACTCGCACGCTCTCTGAAACTCCGACCCACGTTCTCCGCTTCGGCGTCGAGAGCGCAGCGCCCCCTCGTGATGAGGCGGCTTTTCCCGTAGCTGGAGAGCGGCAGGGACTGGGCTTCGGCCCGGTCCCAGTCTCTCGAATGCTCTGAACCCTTGCGGCCACGGCGATATGTGGCGGGACAGGCATGACGACTCCTCACAACGAGTTC
>NZ_JBFUIU010001551.1:0-1046 GCF_056401695.1 Variovorax sp. P4_D9 | reverse complement strand
GGCTCGAATCTGCCCTTCACCAAGGGCCAGACGCGCATGGTGCCGCCGGATCTCGCCGCGCGCTTCCTGCGCCACGCCGATGTTTTCCAGCCAGGCGAAGCGCCCAAGCCCAAGAAGGGCGCGAAGGGCGACGACACCGCCGCGCTCCTCGATCTGGCCGACCAAGAGCGCATCGAGGTCCACAAGAACGCCTTCAACCTGCAAGACCTGCGCGATCAAGTCGCGAACATGGACAAGACCGCGCTCGCGCACTTCTCCATGGTGAACTACCGCCAGACGCTGGACATGCGCCACAACGTGGACACGCTGCGCCAGCAGGCCAACGGCTTCATTGACCTGTACGGGGTCGTATGACGGGCGATGACCTCATCGCCGCCTACCGCACCGAGACGCAGGACCTTGCGGAGCCGCCGCTCACGTCCGATGAAGACGTGCTGCGCTGGCTCGAYGARGCCCAGCAGGAAGCGGYCATCCGCGCCCGGCTGCTGCACGAGTCCGACGATCCCGCGATCTGCACGATCGCCGTCACCGCCGGCACCGCAACCTATCCGCTGCACGCTGCGCTGTACGAGCTGGACCAYCTGGCGTGGCAGGCCAACGGCGCGACCTGCCGCACGCCGATCGCCTTGAAGTCGGTCGTTGAGCTCGACCGCATCCGCCCGCACTGGCGCGAAGAGACTTGCACGCCCCGCTGGGCCATCCAGACGGACACGCGCCTGCGCCTCGTCCCCAAGCCCGCCATGGATGGCACGGTGTTGCTCGAAGGCTACCGGCTGCCGCTCGTGGCGCTCACCGCCAAAACGCAGACCCCGGAGATCAACGCCGCGCACCACCGCCATCTCATCTGGTGGGCCGTGCACCGCGCGTACGGCATTCAGGATGCGGACGTCTTCGACAAGGACCGCTCCGACAAGGCCGAAGCGAAGTTCACCGCCTACTTCGGCGCGCGCCCCGATGTCGACCTGCGCCGCTCCACGCGCGAGGACGTCGACCAACACAACGTGGCCTTCTGGGTGTGATCGATGACGATGCGCCCGGTCAAGCTC
>NZ_JBFUIU010001550.1:0-1057 GCF_056401695.1 Variovorax sp. P4_D9 | reverse complement strand
CCGGCGCTTCGATGCCCAGGTGCGCGAGCTTGCCCTCGCAGCTCTTGAGCCCGCCTTCGATCTCGCGCAGCGAGTGGGCCCGGCCCAGTTGGCAAAACAGCATCGCAACCAGCTGGCCCCAACTGGAGAAGCCCTTGGACGCGTATTCAGCCTGGGTGCGCTTGACGATGTGCTCGAACTCGATGCGCGGGATCAACTTGAGGATCTGACTGAACATGCTGCATGATGCTTTCACGTTGGGCCTCTCGTGAGTGGGGTGGAAGTTCGTTTGGCGACAACTTTTTACCCCACGCATCGGGATGGCTCAACGCCTTCTGTCTTGGACAAGAGTGGCACTGACCCGCAATTTCAAACACACGGTGATCGAGCGCGTGGAGCGAGATCCGGACTTCGCCAAGGCCCTGCTGGACGAAGCGGCTACGCTGTTCCTGAACGGCGAGGCCGAGACCGCACGCCTGATCCTGCGCGACCTGGTCAACGCGACCCTCGGTTTCGAGCAGCTTGCGCAGGCGACTCACAAGCCAAGCAAGAGCCTGCACCGCATGCTGTCACCCCAGGGCAATCCGAGCATGGACAACCTGGCCGCGATCTTCAGCGCAGTTCGTCAGCGGCTCGGCGTGGGATTCGAAGTGCACGCGGTGCAGGCCCACGCATAGAGGCACCGTGTTGATGGAGCACGTGAAGTGGCCGGCGCCAACGACCCTGTCCACTGGACAAGGCAATTGTCGCCAACCACGAAGGTATCTGAGCACGGCAATGGAGGTCGGCAGACCCGAGGCAGACGCCCATGACCGCAAGAATTGGACGCAACGACCACCCGCCACGGCGGCATGCCGCGCGGGCGGCCGAAGCGGGAGACCACGAGGACTGGCAGCTAGCGGCCTTGGGCCTTGCGACCTCACCCTGTATCGKATCCCTCACGAACCTCTTTGCAATCCATGGGTGAGTCGCCTTGATGCACGGGTGAAACGATGCAACTCGACATCTTCGAACACGGCCGCGAGGTGATGCTGAGGAACGACGCTGTGCATGCGCTCGAGCGGCGCGACGCGTCGGC
>NZ_JBFUIU010001549.1:0-1065 GCF_056401695.1 Variovorax sp. P4_D9 | reverse complement strand
ACGATCGCCTGTGCTTCCCGCTGTGCACCGATCGGCCTGGCACGCGCGGCTGTCACTCCATGTTCGACCAGGGCACCATGTTCAGCAGGGAAGCGCGCCGGCTGATAGAGCACGCATGGGGCGCAGACACCCGCCGAATCATCATCGCCCGTGGGGAATGGCCCGCGCGGTTGCCGCTTTTTGAATCGGACCACCAGCTACGGAGAACCCCGACATGAGCGCATTGCCGAAGAGATCCAGCACGGCCATCGTCTTGGATGCGGTCGAAGAACTGCATTTGAAAGAGCGCGTTGTCTTGCGCGAGACGCTCGCCGAGTTCACTGGCCTGAAGCTGTCCATCATTGATGATCGCATCGGCGTCCTGATCGAAGAGGGTCAAGTGCATCGGGTGGGCCGCGGGGTGTTCGTGCCCGCGAAGCATTTCCCGCCGGCCCGCGCCATCAGCCAGACAAGCCTGCCCGATGGCTGGTCCAAGATCGAGATCGGCGATGACGTCCTGACGCTGACACCGCGCGAGAAACGCATGCTCGGCGTGATGCTCGCTGGTGCAGCTGCGGAAGCAACTGCCATCGAAGCAGGGCACCACGCGAACGTCCTGGCTGCCGAACTGGCTGAGAAGGTGCGCAAGCTGGAGCGCGAGGTCAGGTCACTGCGAGCCGCTCACCCGGAAGCCCAGATGACCCTGGTTGGCCTGGAGGCGGTCGCCCTTCTGGGGGGCATCAAGGCATAACGACTTCCGAACACGGAGTGGCTGAAGATCCGCTCCAAGGGCAAGTAGCCGGACGTCGGGACGACGTCGCCCGGCCCTGTCGGCTCGTGCCTATCGCCATGCCCCCGGCCGATCGGCCGCGACAAGCGGCGCGTGTCACGTGTATGCAAAGGCATTACAGGATTTTCCCTGGATAGCGCAAAAAGTTAACACTTTCGTACTTGCTCGGGGGGTCGATGCAGAAAAAGTAGTTACATTTCGTACGTCTTAGTTACCTGGCGCTACGAAATGAAACATCTGGAAATGAAACATCTGACCCTTTCCCTGATCGCCTCGGCGGCTGCGCTTTCCCTCAC
>NZ_JBFUIU010001548.1:0-1071 GCF_056401695.1 Variovorax sp. P4_D9 | reverse complement strand
GCCCGCAGGAAGTGAGCCACTGGGCCGCCAAACTGGCCTGCTCCGAACGAGTGATTCGGGACGCTATTGCGATCAGTGGACCTGACCCGCTGGAAGTGCGCAAGTTCGTCGCTGGGGTACGCATGGGCGAGAAACTCCGGCGTGAAGCGTTCAAAGCCAAGGAGATCGCCGAGGCGGCTATCGCGCGAATCCAACGTCAGCGCGGATCAAGCTGAACGGTCGTGCCCGCTTCGGCGAGCCTTCTCGTGGAGATTCCGGGGACGGCCGCCGGCATCGAGGCACCACTCTCAGTGAGCGGGTTGCCGAAGCGCCTCTACCAGCGCCAGCGGACCATCTGAGCGCAAGGGTACGCCCTGATTGTTATGGCTGTGTGACCCCGACAACCGGCGGGGCGGGTGTGGCAGGTCTGTCGATCCCAAAGGCCGCACTCAACTCATCAAGAGCCTCATCGGCCAGCCGCACAGCCTCCTGAAGGTCAATGCCAATCGGTGCGTCGCCGTCGATAGCCCTCTCCGGAGGGTTGAGGGCAAAAATCATCCTCTCGCATGCGGCGAACCAGTCTGGCTTGAACCCYGTCGRCCGGCGTGCTCATTGATAGTTCCTTCGTCGTAAGTTTTTTATCCTACGACATTGCACGCTGTTCGCCCACCCTTGAGTCTGGACCGCCGTGGAACCTCGAAAAATGATAGAGGAACTATCGGGGTTGACCTGGTGCAACGCGGCGTCAGGCTTTGTTCAGGAATGAGGTCCACGATGTGAGTCCTCCTCCATCGACCTGTGAGAAGGTCTTGCCCGCCTCGGTGGGTTTTTTCACGTCCGCCTGGACGCCTCGACATCTAGCGTCCAGACCGTCGCTCCGATGCTCAGCAGCACCTCGAGATCGGTTTGGTAGCTTTCGCTCGCCTTGTCCAGGCGGTCGATAAAGGCCGCGATGTGCGAAATCGCCTCCGTCGCAGGCAACGCACCCCCTGCCCCGGCCCTCTCGACAACGGCGAACATGACATCGGTTCGGTTCATTGTGCGACTGTGCGCTTGACCGCCAATCGGCGCCCTGTGTCGCACCTTCAGCCC
>NZ_JBFUIU010001547.1:0-1071 GCF_056401695.1 Variovorax sp. P4_D9 | reverse complement strand
GTCTCGACCCGCGGCTCGAAGCTGCGCGTCTCATCGCCGCTTCCCGGCTGCTCTACCTTGATCACCGTGGCGCCCAGTTCGGCGAGGATCATCGAGGCGAATGGACAGGCCAGCACCCGCGACAGGTCCAGGATGGTGATGTGCTCAAGCGGCTTGGCCATGGTCGACCTCAACGCTCGGTGCGCACGAAGCTGCGCATGCGCTTGTTGGCATCACGGCCGATCTCAAGGCCGCGCGCGAGCGGCAGATCGACCACCTTGTGGAAGGTGTGCTTAGTGGTCGCCATCGCCGGGCGGCTCACGTCTGCCAGCCGTCCGGCGAGCGCCAACGCCTCGTCCATCAGGCGTTCGTCGTCGTAGACCGCATTGAACATGCCGAGCGCGACGGCGCGTTCCGCATCAACCGCCTCTCCGGTGGCGACCAGCTCGAACGCCGCCTTTCGCCCGACCTGACGCGTCAGGTTCGGCAGCACGATCGCAGCGACTATCCCGTGCTTGACCTCGGGATAGCCGATGCGCGCCGAGCGCGCCGCCAAGGCAAGGTCGCAAGCGAGCGCCAGACCCGCCCCGCCGCCCATGGCGAAGCCGTTGACCGCGGCGACCACCGGCTTGCTCATGCGTGACACGCTCAGGTGCAGCTGCATGGTGAGCTCGGCGCGTTCCTCTACGCGATGCATCTGGTCGGGCGTCAGGTCCTTGAATTCGGAGATGTCCGCACCCGCGCAAAAGGCCGGCCCATTGCCCGTGAGTACGACGCAGTGGATGGCTTCGTCGGCTTCCGCCGCGGCGAGCGCATCGACGAGCCCGCGGGTGAGCGCGTTGTTCAAGGCATTGCGCTTGGTGGGTCGGTTCATGCGCAGCACGCGCACTCGTCCCGTGTCTTCGATCAGCAATTCGTCCATGTTTCAGCCTCTCAGAGTCCAGAGTTGTTCCATTGCTTCGCGGGTTTCGGCGGCGATTCGCTCGACCAGCTCGGCGGCGGGCACCAGTTCGTCGATCATTGCGGCGGCCTGCCCGGACTCGACCTTGCCTTGGTCGATGTCGCCGTCCAGCGCGGCCATCTTGAGAGAAC
>NZ_JBFUIU010001546.1:0-1072 GCF_056401695.1 Variovorax sp. P4_D9 | reverse complement strand
GTGGCTACTTGAGATCCGGCGGGGGAGCGAAAAGCTATGACATCGAATTCTACGGAGAGAGCGACGATCAGCTTCGTATCCTTCAGCGCTGGTTGATTGAGTTTAGAGCCCAGGGTCTCAAGCCTTCTGACGTAACGATCCTGTCGTTCAGTCGGGACGAGTTCAGCGCGGCGGTTCGCTTGCGCTCCGCCGGCACAGCCTTGGTCCCCGCGTGGCAAAGAAGCGATCGATACACGTCTTTCGCCAGCATCCATGCCTTCAAGGGCATGGAGAACAAGGCCGTGATCCTGACCGACGTGTTCCTGGACGCCCAAGACTTTAAGCGGTCTCTGTTCTACACAGGTGCTACCCGCGGGACCGAGTACGTACGTGTCCTCTGCCATGACTCATCAGTTCATACTTTGCGCCAGTGGTTGGAGGCGTAGGAGAAGAGAATGAAAGAACGGACGGGAATAATCGAATGTGTGCGGAGCGAAATAGTGGGTCCGTCGAGGCAGTCCAATCCAACCGTTGTTGCCTTCGCCGATGGCGAGTTCCGGGATCCTGTTTCACGACGGAAGGGAGCACTAGCCTGGAAGCCCGGAGCAGACGATCAAGTCGAAGAGGTGTTGTATTTCGAGGGCGAGTCACCCAATCGGAAGTACGGCGCTGGCATGTTGCATCCAGAGGGGCTGGCGCCCGTTGCGTCGGCGGTCGCAACGACCGCAACTGACACCGTTGGAGTTGATACTGCCGAGGAGGGGTCCGTCGACGATACGCCAGTGGGCAACGAGCCTTCCGACGACAGTTCAGACGCCGACCAAGAGCAACAGGTTGCGGACAGTGCTTCAAATGAAGATTTTGAGGTCACTGGAGGTTCCATCAGGCGCCCCTCGACCTTGGGGATTTCGTTTTGTCTCTCACTTTCCGCGGATGGCACCCTTCAAGTGCTCCTGCCATCGAGCCACCGATTCGCATGGCAACAACCGGATGACCTTCCATACCCTGTGAATGGTAGGTACGAAAGATGTCAAAGGCGCTGGACTGATGAACGAGGCAGGGAGCGTCGCGACGCTGTGTGGCGGCGACACCC
>NZ_JBFUIU010001545.1:0-1076 GCF_056401695.1 Variovorax sp. P4_D9 | reverse complement strand
CATTGCTGCCGCGTCCCGCGTATTGCCGCACCAGCTCACTCAGGTCCAACTGGTCGATCACCTCCACGACAAAGCGGGCCAGGTGATCCTGCGGTAGCCATTCATCAACCGACGGCGGCAGCAAGTAGGCGGTGTCTCGATCTACGGCAATGAAGCGGCTCATGCAGTGGAGGTCTATTTAAACTGGCGCGATTGTCCAAGCCGCCGCCCACTCGGGGTAGGCGGGAAAGCCCGACACGCTCCTAGAGCCCACTTGCGTCCACTGCAATCCTTGGATTCCCGGTTTGTCCGTAACCGTCGGTTTGTTGGACGGCGTACCAATGGGCGTTGAACTCGCGGCTGGACGGTGCACGTGGCTAGGGATTACCCATTTGACACCAGTTCGCGAATTGATGATATTTATGATCATTAATTCGCTTTACGCCATGTCCAATGCTCCCAAGCCCAAGCCCCAGCTCCCGCGCAGCAAGCGCGTCAAGCGCTCCGACCAGGTGGTTGAGAGCATCAAGCGTTGGATCGTCCAGACGAACCAGCAGGTGGGCAACAAGCTGCCCCAGGAAAAAGAGCTGATCGACCAGATGGGCGTGTCGCGTGGCACGGTGCGCGAAGCGCTGGCGGCGTTGCAGGTGCAGGGGCTGGTGGCCAACAGCACCGGCCCCAACGGGGGCGCCACACTGACGCAGACCTCGTACGGCCAGTGCCTGGAGGCAGTGTCCAACTTCCTGTACTTCCAACCCGTCGACATCGCGATGCTGTACGCGCTGCGGCGCGTGGTCGAACCCGAACTGGCCGCCAACGTGGCCACGCGCCTGACCGAGGTCGATCTCGCCGACTTGGAGGCATTGATCGGTCCCAGTCACCCGGCGCACGGCGGCAGCGAAGACTGGAACGAGCGGCGTGAGACGGACCTTCTTTTTCACGACCGTCTGGCCGACGCCTGCAGCAGCCCCTTGCTGGCGTTGGTCTGCCGCCTGCTCAACGACATCATCCGCCGCGTGATCATCGTGCGCAACGCGCTTCCGGATTTCGACCGTTTCGACGAGGAAGTCATGCACAGCCACGCTGACTTGCTGCTG
>NZ_JBFUIU010001544.1:0-1079 GCF_056401695.1 Variovorax sp. P4_D9 | reverse complement strand
GCCTCAACGTTGGCGACGTTGCGCTCTTCCTGACTGAGCTACGGCTGCATGTTTTGCGAGTCGGTGGCCCCACCAGTGAGGGGCGCGACTCGCGGCGAATTTTTAAGGATCACCACCGGCGCCACTCGGCGGGTGAGTTCACGGCAGCGCGATCACTGCTGTGGCGGCCGGCACGGATGCCATTCGCGGTTGGGTGCCGATCGAGATCTGCACGATGGGAAAAACAAAAAAGCCCGGATCCATTTCGGAATCCGGGCCTCTGGTGAGAGAGCTAGGAAGGTACGCGCTTACGCGCTACCTCCACCCGGTGGCGGCTGATCCTCATACTGTCCAAGCCACAATGCGGCCGGAATCGACGGAATGGAGTTCAGCTGCGAATGCATCTTGGATGTCGTCAGACTGCGACCACCACAAACCTCGACGCGCACGAACGCCCGGCCCGATGTGGGTCGAATGTTCAGTGAGGTCAGATTTGCTTTCACGATGGTTCCAGTGGTTGGCGTTGTTCTCGATGAATCGAAGTTGGGTTGAAGAAACGGGACGAAACAAGTTCGTCGATGGGTGTAATGTAAACTGGGTTTACTGTTTCGTGCAACAGTTCCCGAACATTTTTTTTCGATCGACGTGTTTGCCCAACAACACGGCGGTCTGCTCAAGATCCCAGCATGTCACTTTCAACCATCCGTCGCAACAACGTCCTCATCCTCTTCGGGGAGTTCGTAGCCGAGCAGGCAGTGCAGGGCGTGCAGCCACGTGGAATGGCAGAGCTGTTCGCGAAGAAGCTGCAGATTTCCCCAAGCATGTGGACGCAGATCAGGTCCGAGACGACACAGAGGAACATCTCAGACAAGCTCGCCAGGCAGATCGAGACGGCCTGCGGCAAACCACAAAGGTGGATGGACGAGGATCAGTCCACAGAGCCTGAGGTCGATCACGGCGAGGAGCGCTTCATCGAGCTGGCGCGCCTCGCATACCGCAGCCAGAACGCTCGCGGCAAGCGGGAATTGCGAACCTTGGTCCTGAACCATACGAAACAGCCGGAGGCGTAATGCAGCCTCCGCGCGGGGACAGCTCAGGTC
>NZ_JBFUIU010001543.1:0-1080 GCF_056401695.1 Variovorax sp. P4_D9 | reverse complement strand
GGACTGCTGTTTCAATAGGAGAGACCCATCCTGGAGGGCGAACCAGAGCACGCCAGCAGCCAAGCCGATCGCCAACGCGAACTTGAGCGTGCCCAAGCCTGACTCCCACAGGTGCAGCCGGTGCTTGCGCTCGATCTCCCAGAACGCGTTCACGGCGGTCAGCCAGACGTTGACCTCCTTGAGATCCTGGGGAACCTGTTTCGACTCGGTGGGATGCGCTGGTTGTGGCGTTGTCGGTGGCTCGGGCGCGGCTGGCGTCATCGTGCCCTCCTCTCGGTCGGCTTCGAGTGCTTGGCGATCTCCCTCGGCCGCAGTTTGCATGCGGACGCGGCAAGCCGCAAGAGCGCCCGCGAAGTGGTGGGTCAGGCCGATCACGGCGATTTTCTTGCACAGCGCCGATTGCACCATCAAGCCGCTCAGCCAGCGCCGCAACGTCGACTCGATCTCGTGCCGTGGAGTCGAAGCCAGAATCCAGGCGCGCCAGGATCGGCGCTTTCGGACCCGCCGCGCTCAGGGGCCGCGCCATCGGGATTACACGCTCGAAGTTGAATTCCGTCTCCCGTGCCGAATGCTGCAAGGTGCGTGTCAAGGTGGTTGTCGCTTAGCTCATGCAGCCAAAAGCTGGGCAGGTCGCGGCGCCATGTCGAGGGCGTCCGCTCGATGACGGCTACGCGTCGCCGGGCTTCGGACACGCATACTTACTCATAAGTCAGAAATATAGGAGACAGACGGGTGCTTGAAGAAGGAACGAACCAGGGCGCTGTCATCGGCGATGGCCTGGAGTTGGTCGTCAACTCGGCACTGCAGCTTTTCGCCTGCTTTCAAGGGCGAGCGAGCAACCCCTGTGCGCTTGGCATGACTCCAGACCAACTCGTCGGGATTGAGGTCAGGCGCATAGCCGGGCAGGAAGTGCAGGGTGAGCTTGCCAGCGGTGCTGGCGACATATTCCTTCACGATCGCCTTCTTGTGCGCAGGAAGTCCATCCACTATCAGGCGCACCGGCTTTCTGCGCTTTCGCATCAACTGCTTGAGCAATTCGACAAACAACTCGCCAGTCAATGCGCCGGACAATGCGCCGGA
>NZ_JBFUIU010001542.1:0-1086 GCF_056401695.1 Variovorax sp. P4_D9 | reverse complement strand
TCCCGGCCTCACCCCCGTGGATCCTTGCTCCCACCGGAACCATGTCCGCGCAAGTGCTTGGCCACGCCGAGCCTTGTTCCCGAGGTAGCGGATCCCTTGCGGATCTGTTGCCCGCGGGATCGTGTCCCACCCGGCCTGTTCCGCGTAAGCGATGCCGCGCCAGCACGACGCCCGTCACGATCTACGCCGAAGCGGTCGCGGCCTGGTGCCCGAGATGCGACACCCGCATGGCCGAGTCCCCCGAGCTCTAGCAACTGGGTACGAAGATCATCGCCGAGGGACAGATGCGGGCCATCATCTGCGCGGCATGCCCCGTGCAGAGGCCATGCGACGGGTCGCATGGCCGCGCGACTGCGACGCGCGCTCGATGATCCTGACCAGACATTCATCGCAGACGACGGGCTCGAGGGTGGACGAGCCGGCAGGCTGCAATGCGTGCTCCACGGCCAGCTTCTGCGCGAAGTCCGCAAGCTCTTGCTCCGCTCGCTGGAAGGTGGCGTGGTCCGTGTTTCTCAGGTCCACGCTGACCGTCGCACGCGACGGAATTACATTGATGAGGTTCGGGTGCAGTTGGATGGCGCCCACCGTGCCGACCTGACTTTCGCCATAGCCCAGGGGTCGCGCACAATCTTTGGGGCCTGCGAGCGTGGCGGCTCTTTCGCTTGGCGCTTGCGCCGCGCGCCCGCGCGATTGCGGAAGAATGGCGACTTGCTGTATTCGGGCGCTCCGGTCCTGCTGAGTGGCCGGCGTCAACTACCGTGTCCGCCGGCTGGTGTGCCCGAAACTATCCGCCACGTTCGTGCTTGGCTCCTAGCTCAATTAAGACGGCAGCGACCGGGAAGATCCGTCATCATTTTTTGGTCGAGCAAACAAAAATGCGATCGGGGTCAGGGAAACAGAAAAAAGTCCCGTAATGCCAACAACAGCTGCTGTATTTCGTTCGAGAGAATTTCTATCCGCCTGGCGATCGAAAAAGTAAAAACCAATACCGAACACTACGGCGAAAATAAAAATCAAATGGTATGCAATCGAAAGGTAAGTTATTGCGGTCAGTTGTTCACTCGATAAAGCTTCAATCCTATCTTT
>NZ_JBFUIU010001541.1:0-1087 GCF_056401695.1 Variovorax sp. P4_D9 | reverse complement strand
CCGCAGTACAGCCGGTCACGGACAAGACCGCCGTCAGTTATCGGCGCAACTATTTCATGCTGGTGGACCGCGCCGCGGCTGCCCTCAATCTCGATCCGGACTTTGTTTCGGTACCGGATCTGATCGACCAGCTGCGCGCCGATACCACGCTCACCGACGGCACTAAGGCGAATGCCACTTACTTTAGCTGTTGGGCCATCAGYGCGGGACGYAAGTGCTTGATGGCAAAGAGAGGTGGCTGACCCAGGATCGATAGGATGGTTGTTACCAAGCAATCAAACCATCTTTCCGAAGGCCAGCCAGCATGAATCGTAGTGCCCGAAGCGCTTTGCATCAACGTCGCAGCCGCATTGGACGGCGGGCGAGATCGACCGAGGCGGTGGAGTTCTTCAACGTGCTGACGAGTCCGCAGTTGCTGGAGACGACYGAAGCGCTGCTGCCCGAGCACCGCGAGCGGCTGTATCCGCCGACGGTGACGCTGTCGATGTTCATGCGTCAGGTGCTGGAGGCCGATGGCTCGTGCCAGAAGGCGGTCAACGGTTGGGCCGCGCAGCGAGCGGGCGATGGCCTGAGAGCGTGCAGCGTTCGCACTGGCGGGTATTGCCGGGCTCRTCAGCGSYTGCCGCTGGAGATGGTCAGYGCGCTCACGCGCSARACAGGGCGCCWGCTSAGYGAGAAGGCKCYGGCRCAATGGYGCTGGCGCGGGCGCACGGTCAAGCTGGTGGACGGCACCGGGCTGTCGATGCCCGATACCCAGGAGAACCAGGCGCGCTATCCCCAACCCAGCACCCAGGCACCCGGGGTCGGCTTCCCGCTGGCGCGGCTGGTCGTGGTGGTGTGCTTGGCCACCGGCGCGGCGCTCGATGCGGCGATCGGGCCCCATCAAGGCAAAGGCAGCGGCGAGCTGGCCCTGGTGCGTCGCCTGCTCCAAGGCTTTCGCCCAGGCGACGTGATGCTGGCCGATGCCCTGTACTGCAACTACTTCCTGATCGCCACGCTGATGGCCGCTGGCGTGGATGTGCTGATGGAGCAAAACGGCTCGCGCATCACCGACTTTCGCCGCGGCCAGTCGCTGGGCACGCGCGAT
>NZ_JBFUIU010001540.1:0-1091 GCF_056401695.1 Variovorax sp. P4_D9 | reverse complement strand
GCCGCCTTCTTGGCCGGTGCGGCCTTTTTCGCGGGAGCTTTCTTGGCCGGAGCCTTCTTTGCAGTTGCCATGGTTGAATTCCTTTTTTGGTTGGACACTTTCACCAATGAAAAGCAGTGTCTCCATCGGCATTGCGGATGCTAAAGGAGATGAAACACGTTTCCAAGGGAAAAAGAGACTTTTTCATTGGGAGCTGTTGTTTTTTCAGAGGGAAAAAGCACGTTCGTTCCCCTAGGAGAGGCTTCAGTTGCGGTGCGAGGGCCATGTCGCGAGCACCACGCCGAGCAACGCGAGCGCGAAAGCGACCACCTGCGCAGTCACCAGGCCCTCGCCGAGCACCAGCACGCCGACCACCGCCGCACTCACCGGCAGCATCACTGTGAAGACGCCGGCCTGCGACGCGGGCACGCTCTTCAGTCCCGTCATCCAGAGCCACACGGTCCAGATGCTCGCGGCCAGCGCGTAGACGAAGAGCAGGCTCCAGAGGCCGATCGACACGGCGCCGAAGTCGAAGCGCAGCGCGAACCAGATGCCGAAGGGCGTCGACAACACGAAGCCCCAGAGGTTGATCAGCGAGGAGATGCGCTTCGGTCCGAGTCGCCCGGTCAGCGACTTGCCGATCACCGCGTAGGCGGCCTCGCAGAGCACCGCGCAGAACACCAGCAGGTTGCCGAGCCAGGGCATCGAGGAACTGCTCGTGGCGCCGGCATGCGGGGCGGCCTGCGCGGGGGCGAGGGCCAGCAGGCCGATGCCAAGCGCCGCGCAGCCGATCGCCAGGCCGACGCGCGGCGTGATGCGCTCGCGCAGGAAGGCCCAGCTGCCGATCGCCACCACGGCCGGGATCGAGGCCATGACCACGCCGGCCGAGACCGCGCTGGTCAGGCTGACGCCGAACAGCATGCAGATCGAGAACAGGAAGTTGCCAAGGAAGGATTCGAGGAACACGAGGCCGCGTGTGCGGCGGGTCATCGGCGGCTCCGTGGCCGGCCGCCGCAGCCAGTGCGGCATCGCGAGCGCCGCGATGCCGAAGCGCAGCCAGGCCAGCAGCAGCACCGGAAAGGCGGCCACCAGCGGCTTCGAGAGGGCGACAT
>NZ_JBFUIU010001539.1:0-1095 GCF_056401695.1 Variovorax sp. P4_D9 | reverse complement strand
GCGTTTCTTCATCTCCGGAAACAGCGCCGGTGCCACGGCCGCCATGTCGGCCGCCTTCGCGCCGGAGATGCCCGAGACGATGTACATCGCGCCCAGCAGCACGTACTGCAGGCCGCCGCGCACGTGGCCGATYAGGCTCACGAGGAAGTTGATCATCGCGCGGGCCAGGCCCGTCATCTCGATCAGCGAACCCAGGAAGACGAACAGCGGCACCGCCAGCAGGATCAGGTGCGACATGCCTTCCTGCATGCGGTTGGGCATGAGCGACATCGGCGTCGACGTCGAGAAGGTGAGATAGGACATCGTCGCCAGCCCGAAGGCGAACGCGATCGGCACGCCGATCACGATGCATCCGACCAGCATCAGCAGGAAGAAGATGATCAGGTTGAGGTTGCCGAGCGTCGCGAGCGTCGGCGACAGCAGCCACAGGGCTCCGCCAAGGAGCGCCACCGCGCCACCGCAGACAGCGATCTGCTTCCAGTTCGCATGCTCGACCAGCCGCGCGACCGCAGTGACGAGCATCAGGAACGCGCCCGCGCACACCGCACCCGCACGCCATCCTTCGCTCAGGCCCAGCACGGGTGTCGAAACGTCCATCTCCTCATGCCAGTGCTCCCAGGCCGGCCCGGCGAGCATCAGCAGGAAACCGACCACCAGGCACATGCCGAAGGCATCGAGCCAAACGCGCCTGTCGGCTGGCAGGTCCTTGATGAAGGTGGTCAGGTGCATGTGCGCGGCGCGACGCAGCGCAATGCACGAGCCGAGCATGGCCAGCCACAGGAACAGGATGCTGGCGAGCTCGTCGGTCCAGGTGAGCGGTTCGTGCAGCGCGTAGCGCGCGAAGGCGCCGCCGCCAAGGATCAGGATCTCGGCCACGACAATGGCGGCCGCTGGGACTTCGGTCACCCAAGCCAACAGTCGGTCGAACCAGTTCGACGCGGCGGGCGGGATGATATCGAGCGGGTCGACGGTGGACTGCATGGCGCGCTCCTGATCGGTCTTGCTGATCGCGGACCTCAGGCGAGCTTGCCCGAGTACTTCTCGAGCTTGGCCCAGGCCTCGTCGCCGTACTTGCCCTTCCACTCGGTATAGAAG
>NZ_JBFUIU010001538.1:0-1096 GCF_056401695.1 Variovorax sp. P4_D9 | reverse complement strand
AATGGTTCGCCGCATGCGAGAGGATGATGTTCGCCCTCAACCCTCCGGCGGAGCTTGTTAAGGGCGCGCCGATTGACATTGGCCTTCAGGAGGCTGTGCGGCTGGCCGATGGGGCACTTGATGAGTTGAGAGCCGCCTTTGGGATTGACAGATCTGCCCGCTGATGACTGAGGCGGCAGTTCGCGAGAAGCGGCCCGGACACATCACGATCTGGACGTTGCAGGTTGAAGCGCCTAGGCGGACATGAAAAAGAGCCCGCGATCAGCGAGGTGCCGAACGTCGGGGTCACACAGCCATAACAAGCAGGGCGTACCCTTAGTTCAGATGGTCCGCTGGCGCTGGTAGAGGCGCTTTGGCAACCCCGCTCACTGAGTGGGGCCTCGATGCCGGCGGCCCGTCGCAATTCATGGGATGCGATGGCTCTTTTGCAGGCACCGCGTGGCGACCCCCGGCTGGCAACGAGTTTCGACGATGCGCGCCTGCTTTTCCACAGGTTTGTCCACTGCCACGGTGGAGAACTTTCCACTTACATTCGACGTCATTCCACGCGATGCCGCCGCGAAGTTGTGCACATTTGTATTAGGTGTAGCGATGGGCATCTGTTCCTGCTTCGATTCCCCCGATTCGGCACCGAACCGGCACGACGGGCGTGGCATGCGCAAGCGCCGCCAAGCACTCTAGATGCGCTTTTTGGTCGAGCCGGAAAGCAGGCGTCTGATCCGCACACTGAGTTTTGCCAGGCGGCCTCTGACAGTGGTCTCGGCCGCCGTCCGAGACCGGTGTGCTTCGCGTTCGTGGCGYAAAGCGGCATTGAGGGCCTTGAGGCTTTGCGGGTTGCGCTTCCAGACCCCGGTAACCGTGAAGTTGCCCCGATTTGACGGCACGAAGTTGGGGATGATGTTGATCTGTTGGGCGCCGATCCGATGCAGGAGCTGGGCACGGTTCCTCGCGACCTTGGGGAAGTCGTCGTGCCTTTCAATGGGCGAACTCAAAGAGACCCTGATCGTTGTTACTGCCGCGAAATGCTCAGCCAAGAATGCGACTGCCTCAACGAGCACACAGCTATGCCGCATCGGGATGGCCGAGGGGTCCGGAG
>NZ_JBFUIU010001537.1:0-1108 GCF_056401695.1 Variovorax sp. P4_D9 | reverse complement strand
TTACTCAGCAGTCAGAAATATAGGAGACAGAAGGCGCTTCGAAGAATGATCGAACCAGCCGGCGATTCTTCTGCATGTCGCGCAGTTGCTGGTCGACTCGGATTTCGAGTTTCTCGCCGGCTCGCAAGGGATTGCGAGCCACACCAGTGCGCTTGACATGACTCCACACCAACTCGTCCGGGTTCAGGTCGGGTGCGTAGCCCGGCAGGATGTGCATGCTCAGCTGGCCCTGGGTGGACTCGATGTACTCGCGCACATTGGCTTTCTTATGGGCCGGCAGTCCGTCGACCACCAGGTGCACGGGCTTGCTGCGGCCCTTCATCATCTTCTTGAGTAGTTCGATGAACAGTTCGGCATTCAACGCACCCTGGTAAGTCGCGAACCAGAAGCCCCCTTTGGCGTTGACAGCTGAGGCCGCCGAGATCGACTGGCGTTGCCCGGGACGCTCGATGACCGGGGTCTTGCCTTTGGGCGCCCAGGTTTTACCGTGCACGGTGTCGGCGCGAAATCCCGATTCATCCCAGAAGTAGACTTCGCCTCCGCTTTTCCTCGCGGCCGCGGCGATGCCGGGGTAGGTTTCACGCTGCCAGCGCTCGATGGCTTGAGGATCGCGCTGGTAGGCGCGCTGCAAAGGCTTTTGTGGGGTCAGTCCGAGYTTGGCCAGCAATGCACCGACTGCCGTCACCCCCATCCTCGCGCCGAACTTCTGCTCAATCAGCGTCACCACAATGGCGCGTGTCCACAGCCCAAAGTCCAGTCCATACTGTCGCGGGTCGCGTCCATTGATCCAACGAAATACTTGGCGCTCCTGCGCGGCACTCAGCGTACGCGGTCGCCCGGTGCCGCGCGTGCCGCGCAGCGCCTTGAGTCCCTTGCCTCGACCCGACGAGGCCTTCAGCCATTTGTAGATCGTCGTGCGGCTGAAGCCGTAGGCGGCAATCACCGCAGAAGGCTTCTCTCCATCGCGAACTCGCTCCACCGCCATCAGGCGAATCTCTTCAAGCGTTTTGTGATCCAGCGTGCGGCCATCTCGTTTCATGCGCTATTGAATCATCAATTCGATTGTCGTGGTGATCTTTTGTAGCCTAAATTATCGACTGCTGAGTAA
>NZ_JBFUIU010001536.1:0-1110 GCF_056401695.1 Variovorax sp. P4_D9 | reverse complement strand
GCCCATCGCCGAGGTCGTCGCGCCGCCGCCGGCGCAGCCGGTCGAGGCGCGCGCTGCCGAGGCCGCGGCACAGGACGACGTAGACGAAGAAGAGGAAGAACCGGACGAGGAGGAGGACGACCTCGACCGCGCCCGCCGGGCCGCCGAGCGCGAGCAGCGCAACGCGCCGCCGCCCGAGCCGATCCGCTTCGCCGACGTCATCTCGGGCCAGTTCGATGCCGACGAGGACAGCCCCGAGGTGCCGCCGCTCAAGCGCGTGCTGCTGCCCGAGGCCGATTCGCCCAAGTTGCACAAGGTGCTGGCCCAGGCCGGCCTGGGCTCGCGGCTCGAGATGGAGCATCTGATCCTGCAGGGCCGCATCTCGGTCAACAACGAGCCGGCCCACATCGGCCAGCGCATCCAGTACGGCGACCAGGTCAAGATCAACGGCAAGCCGATCCGCTACCGCATCGCGCCGCCGCCGGCGCGCGTGATCGCCTACCACAAGCCAGTCGGCGAAGTCGTGACGCACGACGATCCGCAGAACCGCCCCACGGTGTTCCGCAAGCTGCCGCGCCTGCAGCAGGGCAAGTGGCAGTCGGTCGGCCGGCTCGACCTGAATACCGAAGGCCTGTTGCTGTTCACGAGCTCGGGCGAACTGGCCAACCAGCTGATGCATCCGCGCTTCGGCCTGGAGCGCGAATACGCGGTGCGCGTGCTCGGCGCGCTGAGCGCCGAGGAGAAGAAGCGCCTGCTCGAAGGCGTCCGGCTGGACGACGGCATGGCCCAGTTCGGCACCATCGAGGAGGGCGGCGGCGAAGGCTCCAACTGCTGGTACCGCGTCACCATTTCCGAAGGCCGCAACCGCGAGGTGCGCCGCCTGTTCGAATCGGTCGGCCACGCGGTCAGCCGCCTGATCCGCATCCGCTACGGCGCCATGGTGCTGCCGCGCGGACTCAAGCGCGGCGCCTGGATGGAGCTCGACGAGCGTGACATCCAGGCCCTGTTCCAGGCCGCCGGAGGCGCTGGCGAGCGGGCGCCCCGGCACGGCGCCGGGCCCAAGGGCCAGGGGCCCGGGCAGGACAACGGCGGCCGCAATCGGAATCGCAAGCGCCGCGGCAATCGCAACGG
>NZ_JBFUIU010001535.1:0-1112 GCF_056401695.1 Variovorax sp. P4_D9 | reverse complement strand
CTCGCCAGCCGCGTCATGTCGGCATCGAAGGCGCGCGGACCCGGCTGGCCCGCCAGTTTGCGGTACTGGGCCAGGAGCCGTTCGCTGTCCGCTTTCTCCACAGCAGCGGTGTTCCATTGCAGCTTGAGCGCATCACGGCCCTGCTTGGCGGGCCAGTAGCCATCGGCCACCACGGCAACGGCTTCGCCGCCTCGGTCCCCCGGAATGCGAAGCACCGCCTTCACGCCCTTGATGGCCCGTGYGGCGCTGTCGTCCACGGAACTCAGGCGGGCACCGAACACCGGTGGATGCGCCACCACGGCAGTGAGCTGGCCAGACAGCCGCGTATCGATGCCAAAGGCCTGGCGCCCGCTGCTCTTCGCTCGTGCGTCCAGGCGCGTGGTGGGGCGGCCGATGATGCGGAAGTCCTTCGGGTCCTTCAGCTTGACCTGTGCCGGCACGGGCAAGGCCATGGCGGCCTCGGCCAGTTCGCCGTAGCCCGCCTTGCGGCCACCAGGGCCCAGGACGGTGCCCGCCCGCGTACGCAGGATGGCCGGGTCCACGCTCCAGCGCGCCGCAGCAGCGGACAACAGCATGGCCCGGGCGCGAGCGCCGAGCTCGCGGTACTGGGTAAAGCTGTTCTTGATCGAATGCGAGCCGCCGGTCAGGTGGATGCCAAAGAGCGGATCCAGATAGGCGGGGTCGCCCGAACCGTTGTGGCTGCGCACGAGGCTCCAGTCCGCATCCAACTCCTCAGCAAGGATCATCGGTAGGCCGGTCTGTACACCCTGGCCGAATTCCAGCCGATTGATGGTCACCGTCACTTCGCCATTGGGTGCGATCTGCACGAACGCCGACGGCTGCTGCGTTGGCTTGAGTGCGCCGGTTGCCTGCGGGTTGGCGGTCTGTGCCGTCGCCAGATGGGGGAAGGCGCCGAGCGCCAGGCCGCCGGCCCCGGCCAGCTTCAGGAAGCTGCGGCGCGGCAGCATGGTTGGGGCATTGCCGCGGTTGCGGTCCAGAAGGTGCCGCAAGGCGCGGGGCATTTCGCTGTGGTCGAAGTTGGGCAACATGGGGTTCCTTCAGGCGAGTGACATGCCGGCATCGGCGACCGCGGCGCGGATGCGAGCGTAGGT
>NZ_JBFUIU010001534.1:0-1113 GCF_056401695.1 Variovorax sp. P4_D9 | reverse complement strand
GCGCTGATGGCCCAACAGCTAAAGTAAGTGCCATTCCACCTAAACGGATTCGAGGCATCGATGAAGCTGTTTGAGATCGCCACACCTGATCCAGCACTTGCGGCGCTGGTTGGCCGCTTGGAGCTCCCGAAACGGCGCCTGGCCGGGAGGGTCCAGTCGTCCGGGGGAACGACGCGCGCAGCCAGGGGCGGCGCCAGGGCCGCACGGCCGACGCGCAAGCTCGACATGCAGGGCAGAGCGTGGTGCTCACCCTGCTGAACTGGAAGTGGTCGCCCCAGGAGATCGCAGGTACCCTCAAGCGCGTCTTCCCCAACGAGCCCGAGCGCCACGTGTCCCACGAAACCATCTACGGCCATCTACGCGCAGCCGCGCGGCGAGCTGCGACGCCAGCTCATCGCCTGCCTGCGCCGCGGGCGCAGCACGCGCATGCCGCGCTCCCGAGGCGACGATCGCCGTGGCCAGATCCCGGACATGGTGAGCATCCACGTGCGCCGGTTCTGTCAATAGCAGTGCCGGGCCAAGTAAGTTCGCGTTGTTCGAGTTGCTCAGCAAGCCAGCGMGTAGAACTTCGTTGCTGCGGACGAGGCTTGGCCTTCGAGACATTCCATCTGCCCCTTCCTGATCATGTGCATCGTCTCGATGCCGGCAATGAGCGCTCGCGCGCAGCGGAAAAACTTGAAGCCGAGCATCGGCCGCACGATGCGTTTGACGGCCCGATGGTCTTGCTCGACGATGTTGTTGAGGTACTTCGACTGGCGCATGTCGATGGGCGCACCGGAGTCGGCCTGCATGCTTTGAATGGCGGCCGTGTTGGCACCGCTTTTGTCGATGGTGATCTTCTCCGGCACACGGTGCAGGCCGATGGCCTGCTCAAAAAGCATCGTGCGGCTGCGTGATCTCGCTTGGCACGAAGCAGGAAGTCGATCGTATCGCCGTCGCGATCGACGGCCCGGTACAGATACTTCCACTGGCCAGCGACCTTGATGTAGTTCTCGTCCATCCGCCAACTCGCGCCCACGGGACGCTTGCATCGGCGAAACACCGCTGCGAGCACCGGCAGGATCTTGATCGACCAGCGATGAACCGTCGCGTGATCGACGAGCACGCCGCGCT
>NZ_JBFUIU010001533.1:0-1114 GCF_056401695.1 Variovorax sp. P4_D9 | reverse complement strand
GAGGTATTGGCCGCGGTGAACCGCTCGATCTGCGAGGCGCACGCCGCGCCGGGCCTGTTCCTGACGGCCGTCTTTGGCCTGCTGGATACGTCGGACGCAAGCCTCACGCTGGCATCAGCGGGCCATCCGCCCGTGCTGCACGCACGCGACGGCCGGGAAATGCGCCTGATCCGCCGCACGGGGCCCGCGCTCGGGCTGGCGCCGGACGCGCACTTCCAGCAAGAGCGTCTCCAGCTCCTGGCGGGCGACCGGATCCTCCTCTACACCGACGGGCTCCTGCCCTCCGGGTCGGAGCGCGAGCTGGAGCTGCTGCAGCAGGTGCTCGCCAAGCCACTCTCCAGTGCGCAGGAAGCGATGACTCTCCTTCACGCCGACGCCCCGGCGGGAGCGGACCGGGACGACGTGACCATCCTGCTGATCGACGCGCACGCCGGCACCTCGTGGTTCGACAATGGCGCCGAGCTCCCCGCRGCTGCTGTATCCGGCGCGCCGCGGCCCGAGGGTGAGGCGGTGTTCTATGGCGAAACGGACCATGCCGCCTACCTTGCGCTGCGCGGGCGGGCCAGCTGGATGCATTGCGATGCCTTCCATGAAGCGGCCCTGGCCGTGCTGGACGGGGGACGCCCCCTGGTGCTGGACCTCTCCGGCTGCGAGTWCATGGACAGCACCTGCCTCGGCACGGTGCACGAGCTGGTCGCCCGGGGCGGCGTGGTGCTCGCGGGGGTGACGCCGGCCGTGCGCGCCCTGTTCGAGGAACTGAGCATGCAGCAGGTGCTGGCCGCGATCCGCGAGGACATTCCCGCCGCGCCCGAGCTCTACGCGCTGGGCACGGGGGGCGACCTGGCCGCGGTGCAGAAGCGGATCCTGCAGGCGCACGAGGCCCTCTCCGCGCTGAGCGAACGCAACCGCGAGGAGTTCAAGGAGGTCGTCGAGTCGCTCCGTGGCGAGCAGGACGGGCCAAGATGACCACTGCCATTCGAGTGCTGCATCTCGAGGACGACCCGGCCGATGCGGAACGCATCCGGAGCAGGCTGCAGGACGAGGACCTTGCCTGTGACATCGTGTGGATGCAGACCCGGGAGGACTTCGTCTCCGCCCTGCATCGGCTGACCTT
>NZ_JBFUIU010001532.1:0-1116 GCF_056401695.1 Variovorax sp. P4_D9 | reverse complement strand
CGCTGCCTCTCTGCGAGGGAACAAGCCTGCTGCAGCGGTCAGGTGGTCGCACATAGACCATGGGCCTTCTCCGGATCAGGGTGAAGGTTGCGCGTCGAGCGCGAGATTGAGGGCCAGCACATTCACGCGCGCCCCGCCGAGCAAGCCCCAGAGTGGCGCTTCGGTGTGATCGTCGATCAATTTTTCGACCTGTCCGATCGGCAGGTTACGCAGACGCGCCACGCGTGCCGCCTGGTAGTCCGCCGACGCCGGGCTGATGTCCGGATCCAGCCCGCTGGCCGAGGCCGTGACCAGGTCGACCGGAACTGGCGCGGTGTTGCCCGGGTCCGCCGTGCGCAGGGCTTCGATGCGGGCCTTGACCGCATCGACCAGCGCCGGATTCAGTGGCCCCTGGTTGGCGCCGCCCGACGCGGCCGCGTTGTAGGCCATCGGTGCCGTGGCCGATGGGCGGCCCCAGAAGTGCTTCGGGTCGCTGAAGTTCTGGCCGATCAATGTGGAGCCGACCGGCGCACCGTCGCGCACCACCAGACTGCCCGCGGCTTGCGCCGGAAAGACCGCCTGGGCGGCACCGGTCACGACGAGCGGGTAGAGGAGCCCGGTGAGCGCGCTGAACAGCACGAACAGCACGAGGGCAGGACGAAGAATGTCTTTCATGGGAAGTCCTCAAACAAGACCGACCGCGACCAGCAGCCAGTCGATGATCTTGATGCCGATGAAGGGCACGACGAGGCCGCCGAGCCCGTAGATCGCGAGATTGCGCCGCAACAGCGCCGCCGCGCCGACCGGCCGGTAGCGCACGCCCTTCAATGCGAGCGGGATCAGGAACACGATGATCAGCGCATTGAAGATCACCGCGGACAGGATGGCCGAGGACGGGCTCGCGAGCCGCATCACGTTGAGCGCGCCGAGCTGCGGATAGGTCGTGACGAAGATCGCCGGGATGATCGCGAAGTACTTCGCCACGTCGTTGGCGATCGAGAAGGTAGTGAGCGAGCCGCGCGTCATCAGCAGCGCCTTGCCCGTCTCCACCACCTCGAGCAGCTTGGTCGGGTTGGAGTCGAGGTCGACCATGTTGCCGGCCTCCTTCGCGGCCTGCGTGCCGCTGCCCCCATCGCC
>NZ_JBFUIU010001531.1:0-1117 GCF_056401695.1 Variovorax sp. P4_D9 | reverse complement strand
AGTCCGAACTGTTCGGTCATGAGCGCGGCGCCTTCACCGGCGCCTCGTCGGAACGGCGCGGGCTCATCGAGGCAGCCAGCGACGGCACGATCTTTCTCGACGAGATCGGCGACCTGCCGCTCGAACTTCAGACCAACCTGTTGCGCTTCCTGCAGGAGAAGACGATCAGCCGGGTGGGCGGGGTGCGCAATATTCATGTCGATGTGCGGGTCGTGGCGGCGTCGCACGTCGACCTGGCTGAGGCCGTGGCGGTGGGGCAGTTCCGGGAAGACCTGTTCTATCGGCTCAACGTGTTGTCGATCGATGTCGCTCCGCTGCGCCGGCGCATGGAGGACGTGCCGATCCTGGCCGAGTACTTCTTCCAGCGTTGCACCGTCAAGAGCCGGACTCGCGTCAGGGGATTCAGCCGACAGGCGCTGGCCGCGATGCTCGCGCACGGCTGGCCGGGCAATGTCCGCGAGTTGTTCAACCGCGTCCAGCGCGCGGTGGTCATGACCGACCGACGCTTGATCGGGCCGGCCGACCTCGGCCTGGAGGCGGTCGAGAACGTGGCCGGCATGGGGCTGGACATCGCACGCATGACGGCCGAGCGCGATGTGATCAGCCTCACGCTGACGCGGGTCGGACGCAACATCACGCATGCCGCGCGCGAACTCGGCGTTTCGCGCATGACCTTGTACCGCCTGATGGAAAAGCACGGCATCGCACTCGAGTCGGAGTCCCGCCTCCAGCCGGCGGCGGCCTGGCCTGCGGCCGCGCCGGTGATTCGTCCGACACCTTCGGCGCGGATCGGAGACCCGCTCGATGCCATGATCAAGACGGCGGGCGCCGGCTACCGCGCCGATTGGTCCGGCGCCGGCRAGCCCGCCGGTCGCGCCTGAGCGTCGAGCGCCTGGACGGCGGCGATGGCGCTGCGCACCGCGCCTTCGAGGGTGGCCGGATAGGGCCCATCGACATGGTCGCCGCAGGCCAGCAGGCCCTCGGCGATCTGCTGCGGCGGGCGCAGCAGCCCCGGCGCGCAGGCGAAGGTGGCGCGCCGCTCGACCACGGTCGACACCGCCTGCAGCCCGGCCAATCCGAGTTGTTCGCGGGCCTGCGCCAGCACCTGCCGCTGCAG
>NZ_JBFUIU010001530.1:0-1117 GCF_056401695.1 Variovorax sp. P4_D9 | reverse complement strand
CCCCTGCAGGAGACGATGGCCATGACGGGGCATCGGAGCACGGACACCGTGGCGGGGTATTTCAGGGCAGGGGCGGCTCAGGTCAGCGCGGTGGCCCGGATGATGGACTCGAAGAATCGTCGGCCTGAGGACGTCTGAATCGGGCTCTTTGCCTCGGAGGGTGCATCGCGTGGACCATGCCTTTGGCAGCGCCTTGGCTCTCGCAATGAGAAGGTCGGGAGTTTGACCCTCTTCCTGCCCACCGGGCAGCGGCAGCTGCAGGACCGCGTCGACTTCGTGCGTCGATATACTGAACAGGCTTCAGGCCTGGATTCAACCGTATCAACGGAGGTCGTTATGGCAGTAGTCATGCACATGGAGTGGGACGGYGTCACGCGCGAGCAGTACGAGGCCGTCAAGAGGATCGTGAACTTCGAGGGGAATTCGCCGGCGGGTGGCTTGTTCCACGTCGCGTGTTTCACCGATTCGGGGCTTCAGGTGACCGACTTGTGGCGGTCGGCGGAGGACTTTCAGGCGTTTGTCGAGAAGCGCTTGATGCCCGGCACCAAGGAAGTTGGCATTCAGGGCGAGCCGCGGGTGCAGATCCATCCGGTCCACCACCTGTTCACGCCAGGCTTTATCGCCCATGATCACGGAATCGCTGAGCCATTTCTTTGAAGCCAACGTAAGGCTGCTCACTTCGCTGTAGGGCCGGGGTCGGCTTCGTGCGTCGGGTGGCTTCACGCGCATGCACTCGACGAGTAACGCCTCGCACTCCTCGGTCGGAGGCACGGGGGTGCTGAAGGGTCGGGATGGCCGAGCAGCGCTCGACGAGCCCGAGTTGCAGAACGCGATCCACGGGCTGGTGCGATGGCTCCCATGGAGAATTACATCGAAGTCAGCCGACGAAGTCGAGTTGACCTGCGCGCTTCATCCGCAGCCGGGGTACCCGTGGCGGCTCGACCTGCAGGTCGGGTATCGGCTCGATGGGACAGGCCTGACGGTATCCATCCGGGCGCGGAACGCCTCGAGCGTCCCCGCGCCCTTCGGGATTGGTTTCCATCCCTACCTGACGGTGGGCACCGCCATCGATGACGCGGTCCTGCAGATCCCGGCGACCCGGTACTTGGTGATGGAC
>NZ_JBFUIU010001529.1:0-1119 GCF_056401695.1 Variovorax sp. P4_D9 | reverse complement strand
CGACGCGGCCGTGCTCGATGCCCTCGGACCCCGCGGCTTCCTGGTCAACGTCGCGCGCGGCCGCCTGATCGAAGAGGCCGACCTGACCGAGGCGCTGACCGCCGGTCGCATTGCCGGTGCGGGCCTGGACGTGTTCGTCGACGAACCCCGCGTTCCCCTGGCGCTGCGCCAGTCCGACCGCGTGACCCTTCAGGCCCATCGCGCCAGTGCCACCTGGGAGACCCGCACCGCCATGGGCGAGATGGTGCTTGCCGGCATCGCCCAGGCCCTGGCAGGCGAACGCCCGACGATGAGCCTGACCACCTGAGCCCCAGGCCGAGCCCATGACTGATTTCGTATTCCTCGCGCCTGCACCGACTACCTTGCCGGTGTCGGGCAGCACACCGGTCTTCCCTGTGGGTCGTGTGTTCTGCATCGGCCGCAACTACCGCTGGGACCACGACGAGCAGGCCAGGCCCCCGGACATGCCGGCCTGGTTCATGAAGCCCGCCAGCGCGGTGGTGCAGGCGCACGGCCTCTTGCCTTATCCCCCGGGCACCGTCGACTTCTGCCATGAGATCGAATTGGTCGTGGCCATCGGTCGTGGCGGTCGGGACATAGCCCCGGCGCAGGCGGAGCCGCATCACATCTGGGGCTACGCCGCAGGCCTGGACCTCACGCGGCGCGACCTGCAGCAGCAAGCCAAGCGTACCGGTGGTCCCTRGGAGGCTGCCAAAGCCTTCGACCACTCGGCCCCCTGCACGCCGTTGGTGCCGGTTGCGATGTGCGGCCACCCCCGGCAAGGGGCTGTGTGGCTGGCGGTCAACGGCATCGAGCGTCAGCGCGCCGATCTGTCCGACCTCTTGTGGCCGGTGCCCGAACTGGTGGCCATGCTGTCGAGGTCGGTGATGCTCGCGCCCGGTGATCTGATCTACACCGGCACACCCGCAGGCGTGGGCGCGTTGCAACCAGGCGATGTCGTCAGCGGGGGAGTGACGGACATCGGCCGCTTCTCCGTGACCGTGGACGCCGCGCCTGCGCCCGTCCGCGCCTGCCACCGCTCCACATCACCCACGTCAGGAGACGCCCCTTGAGCGCAACCACCTCCAAGAAGATCGCCCTGGTCACCGGCGCAGGCAG
>NZ_JBFUIU010001528.1:0-1119 GCF_056401695.1 Variovorax sp. P4_D9 | reverse complement strand
CCATGAAACGTCGATGCGATCGCACCATCCGCGGCCCCGCTTCCCTCGTGGCCCAGGACGACGAAGAGCGGCGTGTGCAGATGCATACCCGCATATAGCGCCGTGCCCAGGATCGAGGGCCCGAGCACGTTGCCCGCTACGCGAATGACGAACAGTTCTCCGAACGAGGCGTCGAAGACGAGTTCGGGCGGCACGCGGCTGTCGCTGCATCCCAGGATCGTGGTGTGAGGTTGCTGCCCTTTCGCAAGTTCCGCGAGAACCTCCTTCTGCACGGTCGGGAAGCGCGCAAGGCCATTGACGAAGCGCTCGTTGCCCTCCTTGAGGCGCTCGAGCGACTCATCCGCGGTGAACGGGTGTGGATGACTGGCTGCCACGATGCGAGGCTCCCGAGGTTGCTCCGGGATACTACGCCTTGAGCGGGAGGGTGTCTGCAGTGGCCGCGCTTACGCGCGCTACTGTCAAAGTTGGACCTCAATTTTGATGAGATCTTGGTCTAACTATGAAGAGCTCAGGTCAGGATGAGCTCCTCCGAGGTTGTCACACCTCCGAGGTCGCCCAACTTTGAACTCTCGGCTCGCAAGTCGTTGATTCTCTGGGGCTTCGTTGTTCAAAGTTAAGACTGCGGCGGCCCCCGTGTCGAACGGCCGCTTCTATATGGACTCTTTTGTCAAGCCTTTTTTAGCATCGCATCGATAAGAAGCGGTATTTCATGGCCGCCTCCGGATGTTGCTTGAGCGGATGAGACAGTGGCATTGCGACCTTCCACATGATGCCTACCCAAAAGGCAACAGGCCACAAAGAAATTCGGGCGGTTATCGAGAGGATCCTCAGCAGTCACAAGGCTGGATCGTTCGAGGTCGTGCACATGATCGAAGACGCCACAGGTCTCGTGATGAACGAGCGCGTTGATCGATTCTTGCGAAAGGACGGGAAGTGGGTGTCAATCGAGGTGGTGGGGGTGTTCGAGTTCGCTGACGGGAAGATCACCGCCCAACGCGAGTACTTTGACCTGAAGTCGTTTGCTGACCAGATGGCGGACTACGTACCGTGATCTACGCGGACCTGCCCTAGGTGGGTTGCCGCGGCGCGTACGGCAATGGATTCGATGATGTGTGACCA
>NZ_JBFUIU010001527.1:0-1121 GCF_056401695.1 Variovorax sp. P4_D9 | reverse complement strand
CGCTTGCACTTTGCCAACGTGTCGGCGTTCACCAGCTCGCGGTTGTCATCGGTCAACGGGCAATGCAGTGAGATTGCATCTGAATCGCGCCAGATCGTTTCCAGGTCCACGGTGGAAACGTAAGAAGGCAGGTTCTTCGCGTAGGGGTCGAAGCCGATGACGCGCATGTCCAGCGCGTCGGCCATCCGGGCGAAGCGCAGGCCGATGGCGCCGAGACCGATCAACCCCACCGTCCGGCCGGCAAGCTCGACGCTCTTGTGCGTCGCTTTGTCCCAATGACCGTCATGCATGCGTGCATCGAGCGAAACCACGGATTTGGCGCAGGCCAGGAGGAGCGCCAGGGCCTGCTCGGCAACGGCCGCGGCGTTGGCGCCCACCGCCGCGACGACGTCGATCCCCCGCTCCTTGGCCGCGACCTTGTCGATCGTGTCGGTGCCGCTGCCGTGCTTGGAGATGACCCGCAGCGCAGGCGCCGCGTCCATCGCGGCGCCGCCTACCTTGCTGTAGCGCACGATGATGGCGACCGGGTTGTGCTTGCCGCTCAGGTCGACGATGTCGTCTTCGGTCGGCGTCTTGCCGGCAAAGATCACTTCGTGATCCTTCAGCAATGCCAGCGCTTGCGGTGCGAGGTCGGCACCGGTGACGAGGATGGTGCTCACAGCGTCTCCCCTTCTTTCAGTACGCCGGCAGTGTGCAGGGCGGCATTGAGCCACTTGGCGGCGGTGTCGCCGGTCTTGATGGCCGCGATACGCGCAGCCTCGTCCTTGACCTTCTTGGCCGCCAGCGGCAGCAGCGCTTCGATCTTCTCGCGCTCCACCACCACGACGCCGTCACCGTCGCCGATCACGAAGTCGCCTGGGCGCACCGTGACGCCGCCGACCGACACCGGGTGGCCGATGCGCCCACCGATGTTCTTGGTGGGGCCGTTCGGGTTGGTGCCGACCGAGAAAACCGGATAGTCCATCTCGTCGATCTCGAGGCTGTCGCGGCAGGCCCCATCCATGACCACGCCGGCAATGCCCAGCTGCTTGCAAGCCGTCATCATGATCGTGCCCATCAGTGCGGAGGTCAGGTCTCCCTTCCCGTCGATCACCAGCACATCACCCGGCTTCGCCATCGCG
>NZ_JBFUIU010001526.1:0-1121 GCF_056401695.1 Variovorax sp. P4_D9 | reverse complement strand
ACATAGTGCAGGTAGACGTTGGCCAGCAGTGGTGAAACCACTGCCCCTTGAGGTGTCCCCATCTCACTGACGCTCCAGTTCCCGTCGTCCAGGACGCCCGCCTTGAGCCACCTGCGCACAAGGCGTATGACGCGCTCGTCGCCAATCCGATGCTCCAGGAATCGGACCAGCCATTCCTGGCTGACCGAATCGAAGAAGCCTCGAATGTCGGCGTCGAGAATCCAGTTCACCGGGGTTTCACAGATCGCCACTGCCAGTGCGTCCAACGCATCATGCTGGCTGCGTCCGGGTCGAAATCCGTACGAGAAGCCGAGGAAGTCTTCCTCATAGATGGCGTTGAGCACTGCGACGACCGCGCGCTGGACGATTTTATCTTCCRGGGCGGTGACCCCCAGCGGGCGCTGTTTGCCGTCCGGCTTCGGTATGAACCGCCGCCTGACGGGCAGTGCCCGGTATGTGCCGCGATGGACCTTCGCATGCAGCTCCCGAAGGTTGCCCTCCAAGTCCGCCTCGTAGTCCTGCCACGTCACGCCGTCCACTCCGGGTGCGGCACGGCGCTTGAGCGCCAGAAACGCATCCCTCAGCAGATCGACCGTCACGTGGTGCAGCAGCGCACTGAACTTCTCCTTCTTCCGCTGCCTTGCAGCGTTGCGTACACGGTCCAGCCCCTGTGGCACGCTAYCGCGGCTCTGMGTCCGTCGCGTGYGYGGTTGKCCCGTGTTCCCCTCGGYCCYCGCCCTTGGCTCCGCCCACTCCGCRGCCGGTCGCCCGRCCTTGTTCGCAGGCTTCGTCGCTACTATGGCGAGGTCTGACTTCTCCAGCCCGTGCATCATCGGCTTCGGCTCCTCGCCTTCCCGATGCGGGCCGTCRGCTGGCGCCGACGGTCAGACTGGAGATCTCCCGGTTCCCGCGCAAGGAGCGTGCGCACATGCCAGGGTCTAYGACCACGCCGRGTCRWCCGGGCGCTTGCGATGGCGCGCACAGCCGTGTTGCCTTCCGCCGGAAGAACAGCGTCGGCACTCGGGATACGAAAGCTATCGTGGCTCAATGGCTGGCCTATGCGTACCCCTGTCAACGCTTCGCGCCGCACCTCGCGATGTGACGCGCATGACTGCATGACT
>NZ_JBFUIU010001525.1:0-1124 GCF_056401695.1 Variovorax sp. P4_D9 | reverse complement strand
TCGATGGGTTGGGTCAGACGATCTTCGGCAGCGACATCTACAAGATCGATGTCGGCATGCCGAAGGACCCTCTGATGGTCTTCGAAGGTGCCTTTGACGGCGGCTTGCTGATGAGTCAAGAAGATCTGGTGGCCGCCGCGATCTCCACCGTGCTCGTCGTCCTGCTGGGCGTTTTCTTCCAGAAAACCTCCACCGGACGGGCTCTGCGTGCGGTGGCCGATGACCACCAGGCGGCCCAATCGATAGGGATCCCACTGAATCGGATCTGGGTCATCGTGTGGTCCGTGGCCGGGTTCGCAGCGCTGGTCGCTGGGATCATCTGGGGATCGAAGCTGGGAGTTCAATTCTCGTTGTCGCTTGTCGCCTTGAAGGCGCTGCCGGTGGTGATCCTCGGAGGCCTGACATCAATCCCGGGCGCCATCGTGGGCGGGCTCCTGATCGGGGTCGGCGAGAAGGTCTCCGAGATCTACCTAGGCCCCTTCCTTGGGGGCGGCATCGAGATCTGGTTCGCGTACGTTCTTGCGCTGGTCTTTCTGTTGCTACGTCCCCAGGGGCTGTTCGGCGAAAAGATCATCGATCGCGTCTGAGGCATAGCCATGATTTACACCGACAACGGACAGTTCAAGACCAGCTACAGGGCGGACCAGCAGATCTTCCCGCTTTCCCAGGACCGCGTCTTCATGGCTTTGGTTCTCGCCCTCGCATTCATTGCGATCCCGTGGCTGGCGTCTGAGTATTGGCTGCGGGCCATTCTCATCCCGTTCTTGATCCTCTCACTGGCAGCGCTTGGGTTGAACATCCTGGTGGGGTACTGCGGTCAGATCTCGCTGGGCACGGGCGCCTTCATGGCGGTCGGCGCCTACGCGGCCTACAACCTGCAGGCCAGGATCGAAGGCATGCCGTTGATTCTCTCGTTGCTGATGGGCGGGCTCTGTTCCACCGCCGTAGGGGTCTTGTTCGGCATCCCTAGCCTGCGGATCAAGGGCCTGTATCTTGCCGTCGCCACGCTGGCAGCGCAGTTCTTCATCGACTGGTCGTTCCTCCGAATCCGTTGGTTCACCAACTACTCGGCATCCGGTTCCGTCAGCGTCTCCGGGCTCCAGGTCTTCGGCATGCCTATTGAC
>NZ_JBFUIU010001524.1:0-1129 GCF_056401695.1 Variovorax sp. P4_D9 | reverse complement strand
GTGTCGCGTGTGAGGCCTAACGTTTGACATGAGAGGCTTGTCCCGGCTTGCCGGGACAAGTCCTCTCGATGGAAGGGTTAAGCGCCGCTCTTTGCATGCCTCGACTTTGCGTGAGCCAGAGTTGCCAAATATGGCGCCAGAAGTGTGACGAGAAGGACGACAGGCCAGAGGTTACCGTCTTTGAATGTATACGCGACAAGCAACTCTGACCAAGACTTGTGTTGGATGTAGCGACCGAAGCTGAACTCGAAGGCCAGCGTGAGGCACAACCAAAGAACGCCTACAAAGAGACTTTGCGTGATCGTGATGCCTTGCTTGATGAGAACCAGGACATGGGCTACTACCGCCACGCACACGCAAAGCAATACCCCGCTCAGAACTAGGCCGCTCCTTCTGCCAAGAGCAGGAATCAGAACGGCCTCTCGCAAAGCACCATTTGCTATTGCCAGGCACAGGATGAGCGCCCAGGCTACGAGCGACTTGAGCAGTAGCACAGTTCCTCCTTGCGGCGCCTAACGTGTGGAGACAGTCGTGTCCGTTTATCACGGCTTGGTGTCTCCCTAATACGGCACCCCCAACCTGCTCGCAGGGCGCGCCTAGCCTAGGTTTGCGTTGCATATGTGTGTATTTATACAGTATTATCAAATCCGGCAAAAGCGGCACCGGCAGTGTGCCAGTCCTAACGGGCTACATCGTCGTGGTTAGCCCGATGGCTGGCTGCGTGCTGCTGATTGGAGGCAAGCATGCTCAGTCCGTCAATCATCCCTATGGGGAAGTCCGGCCGGTGGCTCGCGGCCTTCTCCGTCCACCGCCAGCCCAACTGCCTCCGCTTCAGTCGGTCAAGCTGCTCGACCAGGTCCGTGAGCGGATCCGCTACTTGCACTACAGACGGCATTCGCCACCCGGCAGAGATGGGCGGTGTCGCGAGTCGGCGTAATCCGGCCACCCGGAGTCGGCATATACCGGCCACTTGGCGTGGCGCCGAAGGGCATCTCGAAGCACCCATTGACGGTGCTATTTTGACGTGTTTTCGGAGCCCTTCTGGGGTGTCTTTCTGGATGTCGGAGCGACCTTCGGATCGCGATACGACGGCCCATCGAGTTCAAGGCAATAGGCGTTGTGGCGCAAC
>NZ_JBFUIU010001523.1:0-1136 GCF_056401695.1 Variovorax sp. P4_D9 | reverse complement strand
GCTGTGCAGCCCGGCCATCTGGCCGAAGGACTGCTTGGCGGGCGCGGCGTCCGCCACCCGCACCACCGAGCGCCGCTGCACGGCCACCACCGTTTTACCGTTCTTCTGGCGAATCGACGCCACCACGTTGCGTCCACCGCTCACAACCTTGTCGGCTTTGTCAACGTTTGCGACCTGCTTGGCAACCGTGCGCTTCGAAGAAGTCGCTGCCGAGGCCTTCGGGCTGGTGTCCGCGCTTACCGAGGTCTTGCTGCCGGTCGCCTTCTTCGATGCCGTCGCAGCATGCGCGCCGGGCAACAAAAAAGCCGTGGCACAAAGAACCACGGCGGCGAGGCGAAAGGCGGGAAGGAACCGCTGGCTGGAAACTCGGTAGGAACGGGCTTCAGGCATAAAAAACTCTCCAGCGGCGAAAAAAGGTGTCCGCAGTGTATCGAAATCAAAAAAGGCACGCAATATCAGTTACTTGCATCCTCTTCTTCGAACCGAATACAAGGAGCACAGAAAACCTAACCTTGTGCAGCTACTCTTTCAGCTTGGCTCTGTAACTTGTTGAGAGCACTTAAGTATGCTTTCGCCGATGCAACCACGATGTCGGGATCGGCGCCGACCCCGTTCACCACGCGGCCGGCATTCTGCAAGCGCACTGTCACTTCCCCCTGGCTCTCCGTCGATCCGCTGATCGCATTGACCGAGTAGAGCACCATCTCGGCCCCGCTCTTGACCTGGGCCTCGATCGCCTTCAGGGACGCATCCACCGGCCCGTTGCCGTCGGATTCGCCCATGACCTCCTTGCCATGCACAGTGAAGACGATGCGGGCCTGCGGCCGCTCACCGGTTTCACTATGTTGCGACAAGGATACAAAGCTGAACTGTTCACCAACGTGCGAGTGCTCTCCTTCGCTGACCAGCGCGAGGATGTCTTCATCAAATATTTCGCTTTTTCTGTCGGCCAGCTCCTTGAAGCGCGCGAAGGCCGCGTTGATGTCGGCCTCGCTCTCCATCGTCACGCCKAGGTCCAGCAGGCGCTGCTTGAAGGCGTTGCGGCCGCTGAGCTTGCCGAGCACGATCTTGTTCGCGCTCCAGCCCACGTCCTCGGCCCGCATGATCTCGTAGGTGTCGCGCGCCTTCAGCACGCC
>NZ_JBFUIU010001522.1:0-1141 GCF_056401695.1 Variovorax sp. P4_D9 | reverse complement strand
GGGCGACTACCTCCGTAGCCATGCCGAACGGCTCTACAGCGCCGCCGTGATGCCGGAAACCGGTGCAGCCAAGACGTTGCTCGCCAAGATCGCCACGGGGGCGCTAGGAAGCTCGTTCACGCCGCGCGAGGTGGCTGTGAAGCACTGGGCCGGGCTGAGTGCTCCCGACGCAGTGCGCAAAGCAGCCGAGGTGCTGGCCGACTATGACTGGCTGCGGCGCGATGTCATTCAGACCGGCGGGCGTCCGAGCGAGCGTTACGACATCAACCCGCGAGGTGTGGCATGAGCTGGCTGGCAAGACTCAAAAAAACCAGCGAGAGCCCCCAGGAGGACGCTACAAAAGCTACAAAAGGGGCTTTCGTAGCTTTTGTAGCCCCGTCCCCGGCACCTTTGCAGAATTTCGAGGTGTCCTCTGACCTGGTCGATGACCCGGAGTTTGCTGAGCAGACCCCTGCGGCGGATGACCATCCGCATCCTGCGCAGATCGTGCCAAGCGATCGACACATGGCCCGGGTGATGCTGTTCCATCGGCGTGGCCTTCGCAATGACGATGCCGAGCAACTGGCAATTGATGTCGCCATGCGGCTGCGCGATCTGGACGACCGCCGTCTTTGCTTGGAGTGCGCGAACCTTCGAGGAAAAACGTGCGCCGTGCCGGCCATAGCGGGCGCTGGCGTCGTCGTTCAAGCCCTGGTGAGGCTGCCCCAGCGGTGCCCCGGTTTCGAGGCTGCAATATGAGCGGGCGGGACTTCCCAGGGCGATCGACCGAGGAGCGACAACGGCTCGTCGAAAGCACCATGCGCATGATCCTGAAAGCGGCGACTGATCGGCACATCGTCATGAGTGCGGATTTGCGCGTCAGCGAGAAGGATGCGGCAGCGCTGATCGGCTACGCGGCGGGCTCGCTCAAGAACCTGCGGCAGATGGGCGGAGCACCGATCTACTACAACCGTCCGGTCAATGGTTCTCGCGTGAGCTATCGATTGATGGATCTTGCGGCGTGGCTGGAGGAGCGGAGAGAGGGCTGGTAGCGCAACGCAATTCATCGGCACAAAGGCCGCATGAATCGCCACCTAACGTCATGGAGATGGGCCGGTCCGACTCATAGCCTAGTAGGCATGACTCGGACCCCATCACTTGC
>NZ_JBFUIU010001521.1:0-1142 GCF_056401695.1 Variovorax sp. P4_D9 | reverse complement strand
ACATTTGCTGGCCCAGCGTCGAGAAATCGCGTCTTTACTTATCTTGCGGAGGCTAGAATCCGTGGAGTTCGATCGTCCGACTCTTGCTGCCGCCGACGGTGCTCGCCGAGACGACCGCTAATCCACGTCGTCCGAAGGTTTTGAAGCGTCGCCATGCCCCAGCAGCCATTCAACATGCTCACGCCGGCTCGCCGGTCGCGGCCTCGCCACAATCTGAAGCTCGTGCAATTCCTACCGCCCGGGGGGAAAGCCCGAGTTTGCGCGGYGCTTTGGCGCGATGGTGACTACGTCCGCCTCGCATCGCCGCTCATGCGCACGCGCCGCGGTGTGCGAGATCCGAAGAGCTATGCACGGCAGTTTCCCGACGCCCTGGCGTCGATCGACACCTTCGAAGAAACCATGACCTGGCTGGACGCGGCGTGCTATGCCGCTAGCGATCCACGCGAGGTCGATGCTGCCTGTCAGCAACACCCCGAGTGGCGGCTGCGGTGCGTGCGGTACGAGGGGAGCGATGCCAACCTGTTGGACCTGGCCGGGCTCATTCGGGCCACCGAGCCGGCCGACCCATTCCCCGAAACGATCATGCGCGATTGCTTACTGGAGATCATCAGGCAGATTCTGAAGAACGACGTTGATCTGGCTGGAGGCCAAATTGACTCGACTTCGCAGAAGGGGGACGACGTCGCGGCGCTGGACCTCGGACTGGATCGAACGGTGGTGGTCACTTTGCTCACGAACATCGCCTCGACGGACGTCGTACGTCAAGGGGTGCTGGCACACCACAGGATGATTGCCCCGAACAATGACGGGACGCATTGCCTGCTCGTGCTGCCCAATCTCGAAATCAATCAGCCGATGGTCCTGACTCCACGCGTGGTGATCACCGACATGGACACCGACCACATTCGGGCCTCACTGGTGCAAATGGCCAAGCGCTGACACCCGAGTTCCTCAATCAAGATTCAAGAATTCCAAACCTTGCCCATGTCCGATCGCCCCGTGCACGCGCACCACATCAGGCCCTTCATCTACGAGAACGCAAATTCCAAGGCCCTCCACTTCCGTATCAGTGACATTCAAAGCTGCATGCGGATCAACGATCCCAATGCGCTGGCCCTCGAATACACGCGCACGATGATGGG
>NZ_JBFUIU010001520.1:0-1146 GCF_056401695.1 Variovorax sp. P4_D9 | reverse complement strand
TTCTCAATCGCATCGAAGTCGCTCTTGCCCTGCACCAGCAGGCCCAGGTAGCTGCGCAGGATGTCGCTGTTGGCAACGCCATTTCTCACGGGCAAGGCGGCATCGAGTTGCTTGAACACCGGCGCGAGTCGATTCAGGTGATGTCCKACCAGCGCCAGACCGGCTACCGGGGTGAGGTCGTAGTCGAGTTGCTTGACGATGAAGGGGCGCATTGGAAGGAATCGGATACTGCGTTTGCAACAGGCCCATMAACGCCCCACACCTGTCTCGCGTTTACCAAACYACCTCAAATCGAYCGCACCCGCAGGGTGAGCCCCTTTCACTCTTGGGCTCACGGATTCAGGAACCACATTCCCTACCGCGGCGCGGCGCCGGCGCTGACCGACCTCATGGGCGGGCAGGTCGACATGATGATGGTCGACATCCCCGTGGTGCTGCCGTTCATCCAGTCGGGCAAGGTGCGCGCGTTGGCGGTGACCAGCGCCAAGCGCATTCCCGTCCTCAAGGATGTGCCGACTGTGGGCGAACTCGGACTGCCGAAGGTGGAGGCCTACAACTGGTACGGCATGCTCGCGCCGGCGCGGACACCGCCCGAGATCATCAACAAGATGTATGGAGCCGTCGGAGCCGCATTGCGCTCGCCCGACCTGAAGCAGCAATTCGAGCAGCAGGGCGTGGAAGTCGTCGGCAGCAAGCCCGAGGAGTTCGGACCGTTCATCGCCGCCGAGTCGGAGCGTTGGGGTTCGCTGGCCAAGGCGGTGGGCGCCAAACTGGACTGACCCGGCGGACACCTGATCTTTTCGAAGCGCTCAGCGCCCCAGTGGCGCTGTTTTTTCAATCTTCTGGATCCACCACATGGCCACCCAAGCCTTCATCTGCGACGCGATTCGCACCCCTTTCGGCCGCTACGGCGGCGCCCTCTCCAGCGTGCGCACCGACGACCTCGGCGCGGTGCCGCTCAAGGCGCTGATGGAGCGCAACAAGAAGGTCGACTGGCAGGCGGTCGGCGACGTGCTCTATGGTTGCGCCAACCAGGCCGGCGAGGACAACCGCAACGTCGCGCGCATGGCGGCCTTGCTGGCCGGCCTGCCGATCGAAGTCGGCGGCGGCACCATCAACCGCCTGTGCGGCTCGGGCCTCGATGCG
>NZ_JBFUIU010001519.1:0-1147 GCF_056401695.1 Variovorax sp. P4_D9 | reverse complement strand
TACCAGCGCGATCCTCAAGCCATCGAGCGCTGGCAGCGTGAAACCTACCCCGGCATCGCCGCGGCCGCGAGGAAAAGCGGAGGCGAAGTCTACTTCTGGGATGAATCGGGATTTCGCGCCGACACCGTGCACGGTAAAACCTGGGCGCCCAAAGGCAAGACCCCGGTCATCGAGCGTCCCGGGCAACGCCAGTCGATCTCGGCGGCCTCGGCTGTCAACGCCAAAGGGGGCTTCTGGTTCGCGACTTACCAGGGTGCGTTGAATGCCGAACTGTTCATCGAATTACTCAAGAAGATGATGAAGGGCCGCAGCAAGCCCGTGCACCTGGTGGTTGACGGATTGCCGGCCCACAAGAAAGCCAACGTGCGCCAGTACATCGAGTCCACCCAGGGCCAGCTGAGCATGCACATCCTGCCGGGCTACGCACCGGACTTGAACCCGGACGAGTTGGTGTGGAGTCACGTCAAGCGCACCGGCGTGGCTCGCAATCCGCTGCGAGCCGGCGAGAAACTCGAAATCCGCGTCGACCAGCAGTTGCGCGACATGCAGAAGAATCGCCGGCTGGTTCGATCATTCTTCGAAGCACCTTCTGTCGCCTATATTTTTGACTGCTGAGTAATAACGATCGAGGGGATTTTTCGCGACAAAACAGAGGCCCTATGCGACATCCAGGCGAAAAAACCCGACACATCGGCCTTCGCGATCTGTCATACTGGGTTTATGTAAGGGGTATCCGCTTAGCTCCAGCAACCGGCCAAGCACTGGGTGCGCATCCACGCTTTCGCGCCAAGCGACGACAGTGCAGCGCGAAGGCGGCCTCTGGCCCTCGTCGATGTGGCTGCGCAGGCTAGCAAAGCGTAGCTGGGGCGCGCGATTGAGCAGTTCTTCGTCGGAGAGGTCCCGGGCGCCGTCATGCTTTGAGCGACGCGCCTGAGAAGCGCCGGCCTCTTCGCGCAACGCTCCCACCAACTGAGAGCTACACCGCGAAAAGATGACACCAGGTAGGTCGGGTATCGGCCATCTGCGGCCCGCGCCTTGCTAGAAACAGAGATCGATTCGTTTGTCTTGCCGACGAATGTGCCTGACGATGTCTCGTCGATCCTTGGCGCCCTCGATCTGGCCGGCCCCGGTCATGGAAGTTCAGTTC
>NZ_JBFUIU010001518.1:0-1147 GCF_056401695.1 Variovorax sp. P4_D9 | reverse complement strand
GCTGGACCCAGCGCATGACCGTTGTGTGGGCCAAGACCAAGCCACGCTCAGCCATCATCTCCACCAGGTCACGAAAGCTCAGCTTGAAGCGCAGGTACCAGCGAACGCACAACACGATGATCTCGCGCTCAAAGTGCCGACCTTTGAACAGCTCATCCATGCTCTGGAACTTCTTTGCCACGTTCAGCCTTCACATCACAAAGGTCGGTAGCCTACCGGAAGCCAAAGTTTGCACCAGAGCCCAGAAGACCACCCTCTTCTGCACGCGTGAATCCGGCGTAGAAGAACCGCATCATCCTGGCACTGAAGGCGCGCGGCCTGGTCGTTGGCTACCTCGGCGACGGCATCAACGATGCACCGCCGCTAGGTCGGCCGACGTCGGGCTGACGGTCGACACCGCGGTCGATGTGGCGCGCGAGGTGGCCGACATCGTCATGCTCGACCACGACCTGGCGGTGCTGCACGAAGGGGTGCTGGAGGGCAGGCGCACCTCCGGGAACGTCATGAAGTACATCGTGATAGGCACCAGCTCCAACTTCGGATGCACGATCCTTCGGCCATGAGTTGGCGCAGATCCAGGGTTGTCTGTGACAGCCCCCGGAAGCCGGAATGCGACCAGCACACTTGACCGCGCGCTTCCATCGTGGATCGTAGCGAACCATCAACATCCATGCTGATTGGCGGAAGTTGTATTGCGTGTAGAAGTAGGGAAGACGGGAATGGATTTTCTCTCGAAAGGTGATGCTCGCGAACGCGAACGGAGGACGGGAGCAGGTCCAGGCGCGTGTGAACGTACCTGCCAAAGGGCGGAAATTGACCTTTACGTCAGTTTTGACTTGCTCCTCGGCCCGCTCGCTCGCAAGAGTGCCGCTCCCTCTTCTTCTTGCATACATTGCACTGCGTCCAAACGACGGGCAGACACAATCTTCGGCGAGTGGTACCTGCCGAAGGTCCTTCGCCGACCCGTGACTGAAGCTTGCGCAGGCTCGCCGCCATCTCCGAATGCCGGGTCGGTGATCAAGTGCTCGGGCAGGGCATCACCTGACGGGAAGCACACTCTGGCGCAGACCCCACTTGACGCACTCGAACCAGATCCAACTCAGGGCTGAAACGCCCAGCGCCGCCAGCAACCAGCAACTGCATCGGC
>NZ_JBFUIU010001517.1:0-1154 GCF_056401695.1 Variovorax sp. P4_D9 | reverse complement strand
GCCGTAGGCGGCGGCGCGGGCATCGATCACGTGCACGTACGACACCTCGTGCAGGTCGCCCCTGAGCGCGGCCATCGCGGCGTGGACCTCGCGCAGGTAGCGGGCCTTGTCGGCCTTGGTGTTGGTCTCGTCGGTGATGCTGATGTCGAGATGGAAGGCCGACTTTCCCAGCTCGGCCAGCGACTGGCCGCCGACGAACCAGCTGTCGGCCGAGATGTACTGCACCGTGATCCCGATCACAGGCAACTTCTTGTCGAGCACGGACTGGGTCAGGCCGGCGACCTTGTCGACGACCTTGCGGGTGAGTTGCGCATCGGGCTGGCCCGAGAGATGAATGACGATGTGGGGCATGGCGGCTGAGCTCCAGCAATGAAAGAAGCCTCATTGTCGAAACGGCGATGCCATCTGAAAAGCGGGAAGATATGATGCATGTCATCGGTTTCATGAATGGATATCCGCATGCAGCCTCTCGATCTCGAGCAACTCAAGACCCTGGTCGCGGTGGTCGACGCCTGCAGCCTGACGGCGGCGGCACCGAGGGTGTTTCTTTCGCAGTCGGCGGTCAGCGAGCAGATGCGCAAGCTCGAGCAGCGGATCGGCCATGCGCTGCTGAGCCGCAGCAAGGCCGGCGTTGCGCCGACGCCCGCCGGACTGCGCCTGCTCGACCATGCGCGCCGCTTGCTCGCCGCCAGCGATGAGGCGCTGCGCGACCTGAGTGGCGAGACGCTGCAGGGCGAGCTGCGGCTCGCGGTCACTGACTACTTCAGGCCGGGTGAGCTGAGCCGCCTGTTGAGCCGGCTCGGCCAGAGCTATCCGCAACTGCGCCTCCACGTGAGCGTCCTGCAGGGCAGCGCGATGGAAGCCGCCTTCGGGCGCGGCGATTTCGACATTGGGCTGGCAATGCGCATCAACCCGGCGGCGGCCCGGGCCGCCAGCCGCGGGCCCGGCTCGCCGCTGTGGCGCGAAGCACTCGCATGGGTCGGCGCCGAAGGCTATCGCTTCGCGCGCGGCGAGCCGCTGCGGCTGCTGGTGCTGCCCGACAGCTGCTCGCTGCACCAGTTCACGATCCGCCTGTTGCGCGAGCGGCGCGTGCCGCATGCGGTGGCGCATGTCGCCTCGGGCGTGGCGGGCCTGCAGTCGGCGCTGGCGGCCGG
>NZ_JBFUIU010001516.1:0-1154 GCF_056401695.1 Variovorax sp. P4_D9 | reverse complement strand
ACCTTGCGCTGCGCAGGGGTAAGTTGTATGGCGGGCATCCCCGTATTATCGAGTGTCAATGAACCCCAAACACAAATCCAAGAAGCTGAACAAAGCGTGGCTGCACGATCACCTCAACGATCCCTACGTGAAACTGGCCAACCGGGAGGGTTATCGCGCCCGTGCCGCGTACAAGCTGAAGGAGATCGACGAGACGCTGGGACTCATCCGGCCAGGGCAACTGGTGGTCGACCTAGGCTCCACGCCGGGGGCCTGGAGCCAGTACGTGAGGCGCCGGATGGCCCCTGCGGGCGCCGCTTCGGGCGAGTTGGCCGGCATCATCATCGCGCTCGACATCCTGCCGATGGAGCCGATCGAGGGCGTGACCTTCCTGCAGGGCGATTTCCGCGAGGCCGATGTGCTGGAGAAGCTGGCCGTGGCCATGGACGGCCGGCTGGCCGACGTCGTGGTCTCGGACATGGCGCCCAACCTCTCGGGCATCGCCTCGGCGGACACCGCGCGCATCGCCCACCTGATCGAGTTGGCGATCGACTTCGCCCGCCACCACATGAAGCCCGAGGGCGCGCTGGTCGCGAAGCTGTTCCATGGCAGCGGCTACGCCGAGCTGACGCGGCTCTTCAAGGACAACTTCCGCACCGTGAAACCCATCAAACCCAAGGCTTCCCGCGACAAATCCTCGGAGACCTTCATGGTCGGGATCGGCCTCAAAGGGCTTGATACGAATTGATACGAATCAAAAACCGCTTGTGCCCTATGGCTGCTCTGGGGAATTTACGGGTTTTCGCAGGTTGAAAAGCCTAAAATAGGCGCCAATTGCCGCCCACAGTGCGCTTTTCTGAATCCTATTTTTTGCGCGCCCCCGACTGGAGTTTCGTTTGAACAATCAGTGGTTTTCCAAAGTTGCCGTATGGCTTGTCATCGCGATGGTGTTGTTCACTGTGTTCAAGCAGTTCGACACCCGCGGCGCAGCCGGTGCGGGCAACATCGGCTACAGCGACTTCCTCGAAGAAGTTCGCGGTAACCGCATCAAGAGCGCGACCATCCAGGAAGGCCAGGGAGGCAGCGAGATCGTCGCGATCACCAATGACGACCGCAAGATCCGCACCACCGCCACCTACCTCGACCGCGGCCTGGTCGGCGACCTGATCGCCAAC
>NZ_JBFUIU010001515.1:0-1154 GCF_056401695.1 Variovorax sp. P4_D9 | reverse complement strand
CCTCTACGGCGTGATCCTCGGCCGGCTCGGCAGCGGCGGCTCGCCGGTCGCGGTCGGCGCGCGCCGCGTGGACCCGATCGCTGCCGCGCTCTGGATCGGCGGCATTGCCATCTACCACGCCTGCGCGGCCTGGGCGCCCCAATGGGGCTCGGCACTGCCGACGCTGGCCGTCACCTTCGCGCTGGCCTCGATCACGCGTCCGGCGCCGGCAGGCGGACGCTCGGCACTGGCGCAAAGCCGTGGTTGAGCGGACCATGACCCTTGCCGACCTTGAAGTCGGCCCCGGCCGCCATGGCCGCGACCACGTAGCCGCGTGCGCGTTCCACCGCTTCGGGCAGCGCGTAACCGAGCGCCAGATACGAGGCGATGGCCGACGACAGCGTGCAGCCCGTGCCATGCAGGTTGCGGCTCTGGATGCGGCTCGAAGACAGCCGCAGGCGTTCGCCGTCGGCCTCGGCCAGCAGGTCGACCACATCGTCGCCCGGAAGGTGGCCGCCCTTGAGCAGCACGGCATGGGCGCCGAGCGCGAGCAGTTCGGAGGCCGCATCGTCGAGCGCATCGACGCCGTCGATGGCATGGCCGATCAGCAGCGCGGCCTCGTCCAGGTTGGGCGTGACGACCACTGCCCGCACGAACAGTTCGCGCACCAGCACGGCCACCGTCTCGCCCGCGATGAGCCGGTCGCCGCTGGTGGCGACCATCACCGGGTCGAGCACCACGTTGGGCAGCTTGTAGTGGTCGATGGCCCAGGCCACGACCTCGACGATCTCGGGCGCATGCAGCATGCCGAGCTTGACGGCGTCGACGCCAATGTCCTCGACCACCGCCTGGATCTGCGCCTTCAGGAAGGCCGGCGGCACGCCGTGGATGCCCGACACGCCGAGCGTGTTCTGCGCCGTCAGCGCGGTGATTGCGGTCATCCCGTAGCAGCCCAGCGCCGCGAAGGTCTTGAGGTCGGCCTGGACGCCGGCGCCGCCGCCGCTGTCGGAGCCGGCGATCGAGAGCACGCGTGCGTAGCGGGAGAATGCAGTGGTCGTCATGTTGAAAATTATCGGCCACGCGCGCCCTTTCCCCGTCTGAGATTGCGATGAGCCTGCACACCGAACTTCCTTTCCGTTCCGCCGCCGTGCTCGGCGCCGGGCTCATGGGCCGCC
>NZ_JBFUIU010001514.1:0-1162 GCF_056401695.1 Variovorax sp. P4_D9 | reverse complement strand
TCTTTCAAGATCCAAGTGACCTCCACACATTTGAGGACGGCCTCGCAGCCGAGGTGTTCCCTGCGGCGCGCGGATGCACATAATGGCTTCTGGTGGGTGACTGACCGGGCGAGCGCTGGTGCCGGTGGGCCCCTCTCGTGGCTTTGCGCTTTGACGATTTGCGGACGAATCCCGCGCACCGTCGGCACGCTGCCAGTCGACAAACCAGCGCGCTCCGATCTGGTAGCGCACCATGCACGTCCTTTCCGACTTCTCGAGCGCTGGCAGTCTTCCATTCATGCTCGCCCTTGCCGCGATTTACGCGACGGCGGCGGTCTTCAGTGGCTTGTCTGGTTTTGGCTTCTCGGCCATCGGCTCCCTGAGTCTGATGGTCCTGCCTCCACAACTCGGCGTGGCCGTCCTAATGGGGTTGTCTCTGCTTACGCAGGCTTTCAGTTTCGGCAGTCTTTGGAGCGAAATCCGACGCCCTGTCGGCCTGCGGAACTGGCGCGCCGGAGTTGCCCCCTACCTCGCCGGAGGCATGGCCGGCATGCCAGTTGGACTGACGATCCTCTACGCCTTTGGACCCCGAGACTTGACGGTATCGCTTGGCCTGTTGCTCATGGCGTATTCGACATGGTCGTTGCTCAAACCCGCGACGCTGCGACTGAAGAGCAGCGCGCCTAGTCTGAAGCGCTCATTTCTTGTCGGCGCCCTCGGCGGCATCGTCGGCGGTTTCTCGGCCTTTCCTGGCTCGGCTTTGGTCGTGTGGAACGGCCTGGTTGGGGTCAACAAGGAAGAAAGCCGCGCGCTGACGCAAACCTTCATCCTGTGGATGCAGTTCGTTGGCCTGACGCTTCTGGCTGCCTCGCGACCACACCTGTTCGATCGTCCGTTCTGGATGATTTTTCTACCGGCGTTGCCATTGGCACTGCTCGGAAACGGATTGGGCATCGCCATCTACAGGAGGACAGGCGATGTGGGCTATCGCAACATCACTCTCGTAGCACTGGGCATCTCCGGTCTGGGGCTGTTGCTCAAGGTCGTCCTGGTATGACGGAAGTCGTTTCACACAAGTCACCCTTGACGAAGTACCCGGGTCGCCTGGGCCCGCCCTGCCCTTCCCTGGCTTTGATTTGGCCGCTCGCTCTCTATGGGCTCCGGGGCATCACGACGGCCGTTT
>NZ_JBFUIU010001513.1:0-1163 GCF_056401695.1 Variovorax sp. P4_D9 | reverse complement strand
GAATTGCTGCGTCCGGAGCAGTTTCCCGATGCGATTGCCGCCGGCGCCTATCCGATCGACATTCATCCTGCCGCCGGCGGCGAACTGCGCTATGAAGGCCTTGGCGATGACCACGCCTATCAAATCCCCTACCGTAGCCTGATCCCTGTCGGCTTCGAAAACGCGCTGGTGGTCGGGCGCGGCGTCTCGGCGACCCACAGTGCGCACGCGGCGATCCGGGTCATGACCATCTCGATGGCCGTGGGCCAAGCTGCCGGTGTGGCGGCTGCAATGGCGGCGCGATCGAATCAGCAGGGGCACGTCCGTGCCGTGCCGATGCCGGACCTGCGCGAGCGTCTGCTCAAGGAGGGTGCGAAGCTGGCCTGACCATCGTTGTCAAACAGAGACAGTTTGGCGGACGGCGTAGGTGTAGATCTCCCCTGTCGCTGACTACGTGAAAAATGCCACAAGCCGTCCGAGCGAGGGCGATTAGATTGCGGTGTAGGTCCGGAAGCGAACCGGTGTCAGCCACCGACTCTCCTTTCTCATGGCCCCCGCACCGAGCTCCCTCGGCCCCGAACCGGCATTCACCATGGCCTTCCAGCCGGGCCTGGCGCCGATCGAGTGGAACGCTTTCTCCCGCCGCGCTGCAGCGCTTGCGAGACGTGATTGTCCCCACGGCCGTGGCGAATGGCGTCTGGGTGGGCGAATCGGAGATTCGAGGCGCTCACGCGGACGATGTCTTTCCGGTGAGTCACATGGTGATCGCGCATCGCGACAAGGCCGGCAAGATCGAGCGTTTCTCGGCCATCATGCGCGACATCTCCAAAGCCAAGGCAACCCAACGCGCGCTGTTCGAGGGCGAGGCGAGGCTGYGCACGATGGCCGACGTGCTTCCCATGCGGGTGGCATTCGTTGATGCCGAACAGCGCTATCGCTTCGTGAACCGCGCCTATGACCGCACCATGGGCGTATCGCGCGACGACATTCTCGGCGACAGCTTCCACACCATCAAGCCCAACGTCGAACGCGCACTTCGAGGCGAGTCGGTGACTTTCCAACGCGATGTGACAGGCGCCGATGGCTACGCCTGCTTCGAGACGCTCTACATCCCGCAGCGAAGCATCGACGGCCGCACGATCACGGGCTTCCATGCCCTCACGACGGAGGTGACGCGCCAGAAG
>NZ_JBFUIU010001512.1:0-1164 GCF_056401695.1 Variovorax sp. P4_D9 | reverse complement strand
GTGAAGGACTTGTTGTGCATGCGCCGGTTGACGCGCGAGAAGTCGAACATGAAGTCCCCAGCCCTGAAGCCGCGGTTCGCAAAGGGATTGAACAGCCTGATTTCGATATTGGGATGGGCGTCGAGGGCGGCCAGCATCGGGTCGAGCCCGCCGGTATTGGCATCATCGAGCAGCACGCGCACGCGCACCCCGCGCTCGGCGGCTTCCCAGATGGCTTTCCAGAGCAGTTGTCCAGTGGTGTCGGCGTGCCAGATGTAGTACTGCACGTCGAGGCTGCGGTCAGCGAGCCTGGCAAGGACGATGCGCGCCGCGAAGGCATCCTCGGCATTGGAGAGCGGATGGATGCCGGATTTTCCCGGGTGGGCGGCGACCTGCGGGCGCACATCCTTGGCGAGGCGGGTGTCGGCGTTGTTGGTGAGGGCGGTGGATGGGGTCCGCTCGACGTTTCCCGGAAGACCGGCGCAGCCGGTGAGGAGGAGGCCGAGGACGAAGGCGACGAGTACGCGTGAGGCAATCATGGGCTCGGTGCGGTCCATCGATGACGATCTGGGCATTCTAGGCTCGCTAGGCTCCGTTAACAGGCAGGTCAGGCGCAAGGTGACGCTGATGGAACCGGATACGCCCTCGGGGAGAGCGAGGTGCCGACGAAGCGCCGGAACATCTTCATCGATGCCTCGTGTGCAGCGCGACCCGGGAAGTGCTTCTGGCCATCGAACTCAAGTCCCATAGAAGGACTATGCCGTCCCAGACCGCACGGGCCTTTGGCAAGGTCAGACCTCAAGCGCCATTCGGCTGCGAAATCGTTCTTGGCAACCTCTTCAACTCGATGGAGCTTCCTGGGCGGGCTCGGGGCGGACCTGAAGAACATTTCGCTCGGATGCAGTCTCGGCACTTCTTAGATCGCCATCCGCGTTCGCGCCAACGCCTTGCGCCCTGGCCAGCACGGCCTGGCGAACCAGGCCGATGTGCTCGCGCAGTGTGTAGGCTTCGCCGGCATAGCTCAATGGGGTACGGATCCGCGCGGGCCGCCTGCTCGATGCGGGCCAGGTCGCCCAGCCATTTTTCGATGGGCAACGCGTCGGTGCGCGTTTCGACATCGCGCTCGAGCAGCGCCAACTCTCCGTACCAGCGGTAGATGCGCGACCGCGCGCGCCAGCGGAACAA
>NZ_JBFUIU010001511.1:0-1165 GCF_056401695.1 Variovorax sp. P4_D9 | reverse complement strand
GGCCACCTGCAGGTGGGTGAAGCCGGGCAGGATCGCCTCGACGTTCTTCTCGGCCAGTGCCAGCAGCGACTTCTGCAGGTCGACCAGCAGACCGCCGATCAGGTCGATCTCGCCGCGCAGCCACAGGCGCACGTCGGTGGCCACCTGGTCGTTGCGGCTGCGGCCGGTGTGCAGCCGCTTGCCGGCATCGCCGACCAGTTGTGTCAGGCGGGCCTCGATGTTCAGGTGCACGTCCTCGAGGTCGAGCTTCCAGTCGAAGGCGCCGGATTCGATCTCCTCGCGAATCTGCTTCATCCCGCCTTGAATCGCGGCGAGGTCCTGCACGCCGATGATCCCCTGGGCTGCCAACATGCCGGCATGCGCCAACGAACCCTCGATGTCAGCCTGCCACAGCCGCTTGTCGAAAAAGACACTGGCGGTATAGCGTTTGACCAGATCGCTCATCGGTTCGGAGAACAGGGCGGACCAGGCTTCGGATTTCTTGTCGAGTTGGTTTTGAGTCATGGGATCCGTTCGGGAGGCAATAATGGGTTTGCCACCCATTGTTTCTGYGATGCGCAACCCGTCGATTTTATCGGCCACCCCCTCGGCGTCGCCAGCGGCGCCCTCCGCCACGTCCTCGCCGGCCAGGGCGAAGGGGTTCGCGCGTCCCGCGAGAGCCCTGTTCGATGCCTGCCAGATCGGGGTGGTGCTTCGGGCCGTGCTGTTCGTCGAGGTGGTGGTGGCCGTGGCCACGCTGTTCGTTGCCCCGACCCCGTTCGAGTGGCTGCTGCTGGCCGCGACGGTCACCGCCGGTGCCTTGCCGGCCACGCTGGTCTGGCTGCTCGCCACTTGTGCGTTGAAGAAGCTGCTGGCCCGGCTGCCGGTGCCGGCGCAGTATGCGGCCGGAGCGCTGCTCGGGGCGCTGGCCGCCTTGTACGGCTGCGGCCTGCTGCGGCTGACCGGCGTGGTCGGCACGGCGCCCTGGCTCGCCAGTGCGCTGGCCGGCGCCTTGTTCGCCGGGCTGATGATGGCGGCGCTGGTGCTGCGGGCACGCGGCCAGGCGCCGGCGGCGACCACGGCGCGGCTGGCGGAACTGCAGTCGCGGATTCGGCCGCATTTTCTTTTCAACACCCTCAACAGCGCGATCGCGCTGGTGCGGCAGGAGCCGGCCAAGGCCGAGGCC
>NZ_JBFUIU010001510.1:0-1169 GCF_056401695.1 Variovorax sp. P4_D9 | reverse complement strand
GTACGCCAACGCGGATGCCTTCGGGCCGCAATTCTTCTCGCAAGGCGTCCGACAGAGTTTCGAGCGCGGCTTTGGTAGAGGCATACACCGAAAGGAACGGGTAAGGCGTGCGTACCGATTCGGAACTGATATTTATCACGTCACCGCCACCACGCTGTCGCATCAACTGCACGGCTTCCCTTATGCAGTAGATCGGCCCCAGCACATTGGCCGCCACTTCCAGCTGCAGCAGGTTGTCCTGCGCTTCGGCGATCTTTTGCGGATGGCCCAAAGCGGCGTTGTTGACCAGAATGTCAATCCCACCGAAGCGCGCGTTCAAGGCGGCAAACGCCTGGCGCACTTCGTCCGGCCTGGTGAGATCGGCGGCCAGCGGCAGGGCGTGATCGCCCAGTGCTGCAGAAGCCGCTTGTAACTCGTCGCTGGGGCGGGCCAGCAAGCCCACTCGGGCGCCTTCTTCAATCAGCACCTCGCAGATGCGCCGGCCGAGGCCTCGCGAGGCGCCCGTGACCAAGGCTACCTTGCCTTGTAGTCTTTGGTTCATGGTAGTTCTTTCAGCGGCGCAAAGGCGCGCCACGCAAGGCCAGGCCGCTACCGCTCAGCAAGGCAGCAGCATCCTCGCTCAACAACACCATCAGATCGGCAATAGCCGAGGGTGGCGTCCATCGGCTGGCGTCAGCCTGGGACATGTCGGTGCGGTTCCTCGGCGTGTCAATGATCTCCGGCATGAGGCATAGCGCGCGCACGCCAGTGCCCCACAGCTCTTCGGCCATGCTCTCAGTCAGGCGGGACACCGCACTCTTGCCCGCCGCGTACGCACTCATGTGACCGTGGCCTTGCTGATGTGCAGCCGAAGCGATGTTGAATACACAGCCGCTGCCGCGCGCCAGCATGCGCGGCACAACGCTCTTCACGGCGTTGACCACCGTGGTGGCGTTGATGTGGAACTGCTGCAACCAGACCTCCGCGCGCATCTCGTGCACGGACTCGCCAAAGTAGAAGCCGCCCGCAATATTGCAGAGAATGTCGATGCGTCCGAAGTGCTGCTCGGCCGACTCCACTGCTGCCGCCAGCGCGGATTCGTCCAGCAGATCCGCCTGCACCAGATGACGCCGCGGCGAGGGTTCCGGATAGGCCGACTTCAGTACCGTCAAATCGACGTCGAGCAGGAT
>NZ_JBFUIU010001509.1:0-1170 GCF_056401695.1 Variovorax sp. P4_D9 | reverse complement strand
CCCCATCGTACGGCCAAAGCCTACATCGGGATTGGCCGCCGGCCGACCGTGGCTAGCGCTTGCGCAACGAATATTCGAAAGCCGTTCTTCGCTCGCGACGGCAGGGGAGAGGCGGCACGATTTGCTGGAGAAGGAATGAACACCAACGTTTCCATCGAGGTCGGTGATGTGGAGGCGCTTTCCCTGTTGCGGATGGGCGTGCCCGGCCTGGACGACATCCTGGGCGGCGGCCTGACGCCGCACCGGCTCTATCTGCTGGAAGGCGCACCCGGCGCGGGCAAGACCACCCTGGCGCTCCAGTTCCTGCGCGAAGGCGCCGCGCGCGGGGAGTCGGTGCTGTATGTCACGCTGTCGGAGACCCGGGCTGAACTCGATGGCGTGGCGCGTTCGCATGGCTGGGACATGCGGGGCATCGAGGTGCGCGAGATGCTGCCCGCGCAGGATGCGCTCGAGCCCGACGAGCAATACACGATGTTCCACCCCGCGGAGGTCGAGTTGAGCGAAACCACGCTGCGCATCCTCGCGGACGTCGACGTGATCAAGCCCACGAGGGTGGTGTTCGATTCGCTGTCCGAGCTGCGCCTCCTGGCGGGCGGCTCCTTGCGCTACCGACGGCAGATCCTCGCGCTCAAGCAGTTCTTCACGGGTCGGATGTGCTCGGTGCTGCTGCTGGACGACCTCACCGCTTCAGACCAGGACCTGCAGGTCCAGAGCATCGCGCACGCCGTCATCCGGTTGGAACAGTTCAACCCCGACTACGGCGCGGCACGGCGGCGGCTCGTGGTCACCAAATACCGCGGCCAGGAATTCCGCGGCGGCTTCCACGACTACAAGATCGCCCGCGGCGGACTGCAGGTGTTTCCCCGGCTGGTCGCGGCCGAGCACGCTACGCCGGTGACGCAGACGCGCATTCCCAGCGATCTGCCCGCGTTCGACGAATTGCTTGGCGGCGGCCTGGAAAAGGGCACGAGCACGCTCTTCGTGGGCGCGCCCGGTACCGGCAAGTCGAGCGTGGCGGTGCAGTTCGCCATCGCGGCCGCGCGCCGCGGGGAGTGCGCCGCCCTGTTCATCTTCGACGAGAGCATCAACACCTTGCTCACGCGCTGCAAAGGCATGGGGATGGACCTCGCCTCCCACCTCGATTCCGGGCTGATCCGCGTGCGCCAAATC
>NZ_JBFUIU010001508.1:0-1171 GCF_056401695.1 Variovorax sp. P4_D9 | reverse complement strand
CCGTGCGGGCGTAGGCCGATTCGATCTGGTGCTCGATCTGGAAGCGGCTGAACAGGGCCGCGTCGTCACGGTAGCGCTTCACGCGGGCCGCATGTTCGGGCATCACGTGCGCCATGAACTGCTGCGCCTGGTCGTAGATGTCGTCGGTGTCGATCAGGATGTCGCCGATGTCGTGATTGAAATAGTCACGGATCGCGCGGATCACGAGCGAGGATTCCTGGTAGATCAGGAAGGCGCCCTTGGCGCCCTTGGCGGCGCCGTCGATGGCGCTCCAGAGCTTGAGCAGGTAGTTCAGGTCCCATTGCAACTCGGGCGCCGAGCGGCCGATGCCGGCGGTGCGCGCGATGATGCTGGCGCCCTTCGGGTACTCCAGCTGGTCCATCGCCTCCTTGAGCTCGGCCCGGTCGTCGCCCTCGATGCGCCGGCTGACGCCGCCGCCGCGCGGGTTGTTCGGCATCAGCACGACATAGCGGCCGGCCAGCGAGATGAAGGTGGTCAGCGCCGCGCCCTTGTTGCCGCGCTCTTCCTTCTCGACCTGCACGACCAGTTCCTGGCCTTCGCGGATAGCGTCCTGGATCCGGGCCTGGCTGGCCGTGACGCCTTCGGCGAAATACTGCTTGGAGATTTCCTTGAACGGCAGGAAGCCGTGGCGGTCTTCGCCGTAGTCGACGAAGCAGGCTTCCAGCGAGGGCTCGACGCGGGTGACGACGGCCTTGTAGATGTTGCCCTTGCGCTGTTCGCGCCCTTCGATCTCGATTTCGTAGTCGAGGAGCTTTTGCCCGTCGACGATGGCCAGGCGGCGCTCTTCAGGCTGCGTGGCGTTGATCAGCATCCGTTTCATGATGCGTTGTCCTTATGTCTGTTCGTATCGCTCTTACCGGTCCATGACGGACCTAACGATGCACGGACGACGCTCGCGAAACGAAGGAATTGCCGCTGAACCCAGGCTGCTGGGGCCGCCGCGCGGACGCGGACAACCACATCGAGAGTCAACTCGATGTCAGACGGGGTGGGGGCGCGTGGATGAGCGCGAGCCGCATGTGGGGTCGATTTGCTATTGTTTTGATAGCAACTGGCGCAGGGGTGGCGCGCGCTGGCGGAGACTCAATGGCTGACGCTGCCGGCTTTTGCCAGCGCAGGATCAGTTGAATCAGCAGCATCAACACAAGGG
>NZ_JBFUIU010001507.1:0-1172 GCF_056401695.1 Variovorax sp. P4_D9 | reverse complement strand
CGTTGATGCAGCCCGAGCGATGGGTGTTCAATTTCGGCGGGCCCGACGCCATCGTGCAGGCCGACTACTGGCGCGGCAACCGATCGGTGGGCGTCACGACCACCCGCAGCGGTTTCGTCGCCACGCTGGCCAACATGCACAAGGGCACCGGAATGCCGGCGGCGTGGATCCTGCTCGTCGACACCCTGGCCGGCAGCCTGATCTTTCTGTCGATCTCGGGCGTCGCGCTGTGGATGCTGACCCATCGGCGCCGCAGCGTCGGACTGGCCATCTTCGGCGCCTCCGCGGCCCTCACGCTGGGCCTCGCGATCGCGCAGCTCTGAAGCGGCCGACGGCCGTCAGCGCCGCGACATCACCTTGATCCGGATCGTCGCCACATCCCAGCCGCGCGATTTCAGCCGCGCCTGCAGCATGGGCGCCAGCTGCCGCAGCTTGGCTGCCGCCGCGCTGCCGTTCACCAGCATGCACCAGACCTCGCCCTCGGCAGGACCCGCCAGGATCACCGAGCGCATCTCCGGCGGGATCAAATCCTGCACCGCCGCCAGACGCTCGTTGGCGTCTCGCGCTCGCGCGGCCAGGCTCGCCAAGGTGGGCGAGCCCTCGGTGGCCTCGAGCAGGGTGACGGAGTTATAGCGGCGATTCATCGGCAATGGTCAGTGGTCGGGAAGGTTCGGGCACACCGGCTAAAATCTGCGGTTTGCCGGCAATCCTGCGGGCCGGTCCGCTTGCCTTCTGGCAAAGCGCGCCCAAGTTCGTTCTCCGTCTATCTTAGGGATTTCGGTCGAGGCGCCCGCATCCTGCGAGTGTGCATTCGATCTCCATTCATGGCCACCAACTTCCTGACCCAAATATTCGGCAGTCGCAATGACCGGCTCCTGAAGCAGTATCGCAAGACGGTCGAACGCATCAATGCGCTGGAGCCGTCCTTCGAGAAGCTCGACGACGAGGCGCTGCGCGCCAAGACACCGGAGTTCAAGGACCGCGTCGCCAAGGGCGAGTCGCTCGACGACCTGCTGCCCGAGGCCTTCGCCACGGTGCGCGARGSCTCSAAGCGGGTCATGAAGATGCGCCACTTCGAYGTSCAGYTGCTSGGCGGMATGGCCCTKCACAACGGCAAGATCKCCGAGATGCGCACCGGCGAAGGCAAGACCCTGACGGCAACGCTGCCGGTG
>NZ_JBFUIU010001506.1:0-1177 GCF_056401695.1 Variovorax sp. P4_D9 | reverse complement strand
GGACGCGCCTGGCTGGCGGCGCGGCGACTGGCGCCGCGCCTCGTCGAGCGCCCGCCCGTCGCGCTGGGCGAGCCCGCGATGCCGGCTGCTCCGCTGGAGCCGGGTCTGGCGCTTCGTCTCAGGGATGTCGTCGCGGCCCATCCCGGCAGCCGTGCGCCTGTGCTGCAGGGCATCTCGCTGGACCTGGCCGCCGGCGAAAGGGTGGCGCTGGTCGGGCCCAGCGGGGCCGGCAAGTCGAGCCTRCTCGCCGTGGTCGCGGGTGAATTCGCGGCCAGCGCCGGCACGCTGCGCAGCGCGCCTCACTGCCTGCTGACGCAGCGCACCGAGCTGTTCCAGGATAGCCTGCGCAACAACCTCCTGCTGGCCGATCCGGCGGCCGACGACGTCCGGCTCTGGTCCGTCCTGCAGGCCGCCGGCCTCGCGCAGGAGGTCCGCGCCATGGCCGCGGGACTCGACACCGCGCTGGGCGAAGGCGGCCTGGGCCTGTCGGGCGGGCAGTCGCGCCGACTGGCACTGGCGCGGCTGCTGCTGCGCGAGGTGCCCATCTGGCTACTGGACGAACCCACCGAAGCCCTGGACACTGCAAGTGCCCATGATGTATTGCAGCGCCTCGATGGCCAGGCGGCCGGCCGCACGCTGCTGGTCGCCACCCACCTGCGGCGCGAGGCGGCGCTGGCCGACCGGCTGCTGGCGATGCGTGACGGCCGCGTCACGGCCGACCTGCGGCGCGGCACCGCAGCCTTCGATGCGGCGCTGAAGGCGTTGCGCCCGGACTGAGAAACGACCGCCAAGAACACGAAAGGACCCCATGGACCTCGACATCGTTGCTCTCTCCCGATTGCAGTTCGCCCTGACGGCGCTGTATCACTTCCTGTTCGTTCCGCTGACCATCGGGCTGGCCGTGATCGTAGCGATCATGGAGACGGTCTTCGTGATGACCGGCCGCACCATCTGGCGCGACATGACGAAGTTCTGGGGCGTGCTGTTTGGCATCAACTTCGCGATGGGCGTCGCCACCGGCATCGTGATGGAGTTCCAGTTCGGCATGAACTGGAGTTACTACAGCCACTACGTCGGCGACGTCTTCGGTGCGCCACTGGCGATCGAGGGGCTCATGGCTTTCTTCCTCGAAGCCAGTTTCGTCGGCCTGTTCTTCTTCGGCTGGGACAAACTGTCC
>NZ_JBFUIU010001505.1:0-1182 GCF_056401695.1 Variovorax sp. P4_D9 | reverse complement strand
GAGTTGGGCTTTTGGCAGATGTACGGGGAACCGCCGCGGCGGCGCTCCTGGATCGCCGCGAGCGCCGTCTCCCGGCGAGCGCCAGCGCCCGCACCGGCTGAACCGTCGCCGCTGTCCTCAGCGGCCTCGATCAACTGGCCCGCGTAGTTGCCGATCGTGCAAAACACCTGACGGGGTGCTACCGGCGCGTGCAGGCGCAGACTTTCCACCAGAAATCCCTCGGCAGCGATGGCCTGCAGGACATGGGTCGAGTTGCAAGCGGCCCGCAGAGGTTCGACCAGTCGAGACCACTGACTCTGAAGCCCCTGCAGATCGAGTTCCGCCGCGAGCCCACGGGTCGAAGCGAGGGCCAGGCAACGATTCAGTCCTAGCGCGCGCTCGCCCGTCGCCAGAGCCAAGAAAGGACGCCCATCACCTATCGATGCGTTGATCATCACGACGCTCACGCAAGCGCTCCTTCTTGTAATGATTGGCGACGTCGCACTACCGCGCGCGTCGTCTTCCGCACAATCAACAATCTGGTCACGGCCGTATTCACAGTTTCTCGACCAGTTCCGGCACGGCCGTGAACAGGTCGGCGACCAGGCCGTAGTCGGCCACCGAGAAGATCGGCGCCTCCTCGTTCTTGTTGATCGCCACGATCACCTTGGAGTCCTTCATGCCCGCCAGATGTTGGATCGCGCCCGACATGCCGGCTGCGATGTAGCGCTGCGGCGCCACTCCTCGATCGGAACGCGTCGAACGGGCATTCGACGCCCCAGCGGCGTGGAGCGGCGGTGGTTCGAACTGCGCCTGGCCCTTGGCTGCGCGAAGCTCGAACAGGCAATGTCTGAGAAGTGCCATGTCGTTCAAACCGCGGCAACTAGTTCCGGCACGGCCGTGAACAGGTCCGCGACCAGGCCGTAGTCGGCCACCGAGAAGATTGGCGCCTCCTCGTCCTTGTTGATCGCCACGATCACCTTCGAGTCCTTCATGCCCGCCAGATGCTGGATCGCGCCCGAGATGCCGCAGGCGATGTACAACTGCGGCGCGACGATCTTGCCGGTCTGGCCGACCTGCCAGTCGTTCGGGGCGTAGCCTGCGTCGACGGCTGCGCGGCTGGCGCCCAGGCCCGCGTTGAGCTTGTCGGCCAGCGGCGCCATCACTTCCTGGAACTTCTCGGCGCTGCCCAGGGCCCGGCCG
>NZ_JBFUIU010001504.1:0-1184 GCF_056401695.1 Variovorax sp. P4_D9 | reverse complement strand
GCGTACATCAGCTGCTGGCACATGAACCAGGGTGAATCAGCGGCGATGTGGAAGCTATATGCGCAGACCAAAGAGGCGGTGGCAATAAGGACTTCCTTTGCGAGACTCGATCGCGCCTTGGACGATGAGACATGCGTCGGCGTTGTGCACTACATTGATTTCGAGACGACCGCCATCGATACGTCCAGCCTCTTCTACCAGTACACCCACAAGCGCCGCTCATTTGCACATGAACATGAGTTGCGCGCATTTGTGTTTCGAGCGCCGATAGATCCGATCACTGGCACTTTCGACCGGTCATTTGTTCCGCCGCTGGGCATCTCGAAGCCAATTGCGCTGGATGAATTGATCGAGGCGGTMTACGTAGCGCCGACTTGTCCCCCTTGGTTTACGCAGCTGGTTCGAAGAGTCGTGAGCACATACGGTTTGAACGCACCGGTACTGCAATCGAGCTTGGACAACGAGCCGTTGTTCTAGGCGCCAGCGCTGACTCGGCGCCGACCGGTGTTCTTGGGAGGCAGCTGCTCGGAAACGGGCCGGTTCTCGGCCCACTCCTCGACCTCGCGCACCAGCCAAGCCACCCGGCGGCCTGAAAGCGTGCGCGGCTTCGGAAATTCGTTCTCGCGCACAAGCTTCTCGACTGTCGATTCAGAGAGGGCAACGGCTTCGGCCACGGCGGCCCGGTCAAGGTAGAACTGTCGTGCGGTCATGGTTTCGTCCTCGGCGGCAGYACGCCGAACATGGAATCTTGTTCTGCGACCTGGTCGGCAGTCGCGGGTGGTTCTGGTGGCGGAGCTGGCCGGCGCATCTCCTCGCGGCATCCGACAGGCAACGCAGTTGCAGGCCCTGACCGTTGAGGGTGTAGCGGCAGCCGTCGGCGCATGGGGGGCGGGCAGTCACAGCTCGAGCTCCAGATTGCCGGACTTCGCGCGGAGGCGGGCAGTGGCGAGTCTTGACCTCGGCCATCGCGCGGGCTGTGGCGCCTAGGAGGGCGCTGACGTGGGGCCGGGTCATGAGGCGCTCCGGGGAAGCCGCGGCGCGTGCAGGCTGCCGCCTACGCAAAATCGAGGCTTCAGGCGCCAGATGGATCTGGCGTTTGGTGTCAGCCTGTGGGTCTGGAAACTCGAATTTCGTGAAATGGAAACCGACGCGAAAAACGACCTCCTTGATAGGCTCCATGTCGC
>NZ_JBFUIU010001503.1:0-1185 GCF_056401695.1 Variovorax sp. P4_D9 | reverse complement strand
CGCAGCGAGAATCGGCACGATCGCAATCGCTTGGCGGCGCTTGATCAATGCGGGGGGAAGGGACAGTCTCATCGAAGGCTCCATCGTTCTGAATGCCGCATTGAAGTTCGACGTGCATCGGCCGCCCGGAACAATTGCGACAATCTAGGGGTATGTACCGCCGTCGAAGGCGCCGCCTTCAACCACCCTGAACAAGCGGCTGCGACGGCAGGCTTCGCAGCACGACAAGATGCCGATAGCCGAGCCGGATCCAGCCGCCTTCCTCGAGCTTGCGCAGTTCGATGCACACACGCTGCCGAGATGCACCTACCGCATGTGCGAGATCCTGTTGTGAAACATCTAGCCGGATGCCCTGATGCTCGGCCGCAGGCGGCTCATGCGCGGCCAACCGGTGAAGCACTCCGAGAATACGGCGCTCCAGCCTTCCGGCGGTGAACGTGACGAACACTTCGACAAGTTCGGACGCAAAGGCACTCACAATGCGTGCGAATTGCAGGGCGCCTTGCGGATCCGTGGACAGATGGCGATACAGGGCGTCGGCATCCACTTGGACGGCTTGGACCTGCCCAGTGGCCACCGCCTCTGCCGAAAACGGCAGGCGCCCGAGAACCGATGCGAGCCCCACGAACTCCCCAGGCATGAACCAGCGGAGCAACACTTCCTCGCCCTCGGGCGTGATGCCTGCAAGCCGTACCCTGCCAGCGAGCAGCAAGAACACCGAACCTGCGACTGCGCCACTGCTGAGCACGACCTCACAGTCCTCGAAGCTGCGCATTTGACCGAGGGCGCGGATAGCTCCTGCCGTTGAGGGCGGCAGCAAACCCATTGCTGCAGCAAATGTGTCGGCCCCTGGGCGGCGAAGGCTGGCGTCAGTAATCACCCTTGGATTGTCTCACTTGCGAAAATTTGATCCGGTTCGCTGACCCCTAATCAGGTCTTTTATCGTCAGCGACACATCCCATGGACTACGACTCGCACTTTTCCGGAACGATCGGCCGAACCTACAAGAGCTCAACGCCCTGGACGCCGCCTGAAGCCAAGGCACCCGCGGACGCCCCGGACGTGATCTTCATTGTTCTGGATGACGTAGGCTTCTCCGACCTGGGCTGCTATGGGTCCGAAATCGAAACTCCCAATATGGACCGCCTTGCGCGGATGGGCGCGCAGTACACGAACTTTCACGTG
>NZ_JBFUIU010001502.1:0-1185 GCF_056401695.1 Variovorax sp. P4_D9 | reverse complement strand
TTGCTGCCGCGTCCCGCGTATTGCCGCACCAGCTCACTCAGGTCCAACTGGTCGATCACCTCCACGACAAAGCGGGCCAGGTGATCCTGCGGTAGCCATTCATCAACCGACGGCGGCAGCAAGTAGGCGGTGTCTCGATCTACGGCAATGAAGCGGCTCATGCAGTGGAGGTCTATTTAAACTGGCGCGATTGTCCAAGCCGCCGCCCACTCGGGGTAGGCGGGAAAGCCCGACACGCTCCTAGACCGGCGTCAGCTTGGCGACCGACATGGCCAGCCACTTGATGCCGTGGCGCGGGAAATTGACCTGCGCGCGGGCATCGTCGCCGCTGCCTTCGAGCGCCGTCACGGTGCCTTCGCCGAACTTGTTGTGGAACACCTGCATGCCCGAGCGCAGGCCGTGCGAAGGCGCGGCCTTCTGCGGCGGCACCGGCGGACTGGCGAACGAATCCTTGCTGAAGCCGCCCGCGCCGCCACGGGTGGTCGCGTAGCCGCCGCCGTAGCCAAAGGCCGAAGGCGTGAACCCCATGTTCTTCGGCGTCAGCCATTTCAGCGCGCCTTCGGGCAGTTCGTCGAAGAAGCGGCTCTTGAGGTTGTAGCGGGTCTGGCCGTGCAGCATCCGGGTCTGCGAGTGGCTCATGTAGAGCCGCTGCCGTGCCCGCGTGATGGCCACGTACATCAGCCGCCGTTCTTCCTCGAGGCTCTCGTTGTCGCTCATCGAGTTCTCGTGCGGGAAAAGGCCCTCTTCCATGCCGGTGATGAAGACGCAGTCGAACTCGAGCCCCTTGGCGGCATGCACCGTCATCAGTTGCACCGCGTCCTGGCCGGCCTGGGCCTGGTTGTCGCCCGATTCCAGCGCCGCATGGGTCAGGAAGGCGGCCAGGGGGCTCAGGGTTTCGCCGGTCTCGGCGTCGGGGGCCAGCGGCTCGTCGAGCAGCGGCCGGTTCGGGTCCAGGCCCTGGCTGGCCGGCGACTGGCGTAGCTCGTCGACCGGCAGCGCCACCGCGTCGCGGCCGAAGCCTTCCTGCGTAACGAAGCTTTCGGCCGCATTCACCAGTTCTTCCAGATTCTCGATCCGGTCGGCGCCCTCGCGATCGGCCTTGTAGTGCTCGACGAGCCCGCTGTGGTCGAGCACCAGCTCGATGATCTCGCGCAGCGACAGGCCCTGCGTCTGCTCGCGCAGCAC
>NZ_JBFUIU010001501.1:0-1186 GCF_056401695.1 Variovorax sp. P4_D9 | reverse complement strand
GGCGAGATCACGGCGGCCAGCCAGGAGCAGACCTCGGGGATCGAGCAGATCAACCAGGCGATCACGCAGATGGACCAGGTGACGCAGCAGAACGCGGCGCTGGTGGAGCAAGCCTCGGCCGCCGCGCAGTCGCTGCAGGAACAGGCCGGCAGCCTGTCGCAGATCGTGAACACCTTCAAGCTGGAAGACGACGCGCAGGCCCCGACGGCTGCCGTCGCGCACTGAAGCCAACGCCGGAACCAAGTTTTCTTGTGAATCGCACCATGACTCTTCTTTCGAACCTCAAGATCGGTACCCGTCTGGCGGCGGGATTCACGGCCGTGCTGCTGTTGCTTGCGGCGGTGCTGCTCCTTGGCCTGAACTCGCTCGGTGCCGTCCAGGCTCGCCTCGACGGCATCGTTGCGGGCAACAACGTCAAGGTCGCATCGATCAACACGATGCTGAATTCGATCCGCGACATCGCGGGTGACGCAACGCATGTGGTCCTGCTGACCGACGAGGCCTCGATGCGCGAGCAGATGAAGAAGGCGACGGCAGCGCGCGAGCGCTTCGCCGCGGCCAAGACGAAGTTCGGAAAACTGGTCGTCTCGGACGTGGGCAAGGCCCATCTGGCCAAGGTCGAGCAGACGCTGGCGGTTGCTGCGCCGGTGAGCGAGAAGCTGTTCGAGCTCGGGCTGCAGAACAAGACCGAAGAAGGGACCGAACTGTTGATGAAGAAGTTCGATCCTGCGGTGGACGCCGCGCTGGCGGCGCTGGACGAGATGGCGGCCCACGAGAACAGCTTGTCCGAGAAGGCGAGGGACGAGGCCGCCGCCGAGTATGTGCGGGCGCGCCTGCTCATAATCGGGCTGGGCGGCTTCGCGGTCCTGGTGGGCGCGCTGGTCGCCTGGCTCATCACGCGGTCGATCACCCGGCCGATCGGCGCGGCGGTCAAGATCGCCGAGACCGTGGCCGCGGGCGACATCAGCTCGCGCATCGAAGTCCATTCGACGGACGAAACGGGCCAACTGATCCGGGCGCTGAAGGAAATGAACGACAGCCTGGTGAAGATCGTCGGCGAGGTCCGCACGGGCACCGACACCATCGCCACGGCATCGAGCCAGATCGCGAGCGGCAACCAGGATCTTTCTTCGCGTACCGAAGAGCAGGCCAGCTCGCTGGAGCAGACGGCAGCCTCGATGGAAGA
>NZ_JBFUIU010001500.1:0-1189 GCF_056401695.1 Variovorax sp. P4_D9 | reverse complement strand
CCCTTGCTCTTTCCCGGACTCTCAAGCGGCCCGGCGCATGACCGCGCGGGATGCACCGGAGCGGGTATGTCGAAACAGATCCTTCGGATCGTCGGCCCAGGGCACCAGTTCGACTTCGATGCCGAGATTGCGCTTGACAGCCTGTTCATTCACGTAGCGCAGCGTCGAATAGTCTTCCAGCGCGAAGCCCACGGAGTCGAACACCGTTACCTGCTGGACACTCTCGCGCCCGGGCTGCGTCCCGGCCAACACGCGCCACAGGTCGACCACAGGAAAGTCACGCGGCAGTTGCTGGATGTCGCCCTCGATCCGGGTCTGCGGCTCGTATTCGACGAACACGCGCGCACCGCGAAGGACATCCGCATGCAGTTCGGTCTTCCCGGGGCAGTCGCCGCCCACGCCGTTGATGTGCATGCCGGGCTCGATCATGTCCGGCGTGAGGATGGTGGCGTAGGCCTTGTCGGCGGTGACCGTGGTCACGATGTCGGCGCGGCGCACAGCCTCGGCGGTGGAACTGGCGCGAATGATCCTCAGCGAGGGATAGACCGAGAGATTGCGGACTAGTTTGTCCGTGGCGCGCGGGTCCACGTCATAGACCGCAATCTCGTCGATCCCAAGGTGGGCGTGGAAGGCCAGCGCCTGGAACTCACTTTGAGCGCCGTTGCCGATCAGCGCCATGCGGCGCGCATCAGGTCGCGCCAAGGCGCGTGCTGCCATCAACGAAGTGGCRCAGGTGCGCAGCGCGGTAGCCACCGTGAGTTCCGACAGGAGCACGGGATATCCGGTTTCGACTTCGGCCAGCACACCGAACGCCATCACGGTGTACAGGCCGCGTTGCGTGTTGCTCGGATGCCCGTTGACGTACTTGAACGCGTAGCTCTTGGCGTCGGACACGGGCATGAGTTCGATCACGCCGATGTCGGAATGGTTGGCGACGCGAGCAGACTTGTCGAAATCGCGCCAGCGAACGAAGTCTTCCTGGATGGTGTCGGCCAGATCGCCGATGAACTTGGCCACGCCGATGACCTGCACGAGGCGGGACATGGTGGGAACGTCTACGAAACGGGTCATAAGGCTCTCTTCAAAGTTCGGCCGCAGGGTGCAACCATGTCGAAGATTGTTCTCTGGAAGGGAGCCAATGTGAACAGCGCAAGTTGTCACTTTATTCCAGTTTCTATACAGTTTGCTC
>NZ_JBFUIU010001499.1:0-1195 GCF_056401695.1 Variovorax sp. P4_D9 | reverse complement strand
ATGCGGACGCGTTCCGCGGCACGTCGGAAGTTCAGTTCCTCGGCGACCGCGATGAAATGGCGGAGATGGCGCAGTTCAATCATCCATGTCAGGCAACAGTCCTGACCGCCACTGAGTCGTCCATGCCAAGCGGGTGATCGGCAGGGCATGGTTGCGGTCAATCATCGCTTTGCGCTCAGCATGCCGGCCTTGGTGAGCGCGCCGGATAAAAAATCATTTTCCAAGGCGAGCTGCCCGATCTTGGCGTGCAGTTCCTTCAGGTCGATCGCCGGGGGTGCCGACTCCGCACCGAACACGCTGGCGGCGCGGTCGAGTAACTGGTTCTTCCAATCGACGATCTGGTTGGGGTGCACATCGTGCAGCTTGGCCAGCTCCGCCAGCGTCTTCTCGCCCTTGATGGCGTCGAGTGCCACCTTGGCCTTGAACAGCGGCGAGTGGTTACGGCGTGGTCTCTTGCTCATGAATCGCGGTAGGGACTCTCATTGCTGAGCGCCCCCCGCACAGATCCCAGCGTGCGCAATTCACGCACTGGGCTCCCACCTTGGGTGTTTGACGGCGAACCGCCGGTCAGGCCATGGATGAAGGATTCGGGGTGGCGGGAGCCAGGCTGCAGCGATCTTCATGATCCGCTCCCACGTCATGCCGTCTTTCTGGCTGCGTCGCCGGAGCGTGCATCGCCATAGCTCGATGACGTGGTACCGGAACGCCGCGAGCGCCCGCGAGTTCGTGGGCACGGCGTGGTACGCGAAGTAGCCGGCGACCACCGCCTTCAGCCACTTGCCCTGTTCCGGAATGGCGTCGTGCATACGGGCGCGCAGCTGTGCCTTGATCTCTTGGAGTCTTGCCCTCATGCGGTCACCCCTTGTCTTGCGCTGAAGCTGGAAGGCTCCGCGACGGGTCTTGCCGCATATGAGGATGAACCCCAGGAAGGTGAAGGTTTCTGGCCTGCCCAACCGGCGCCGCTTTCGTCGTGCCGCCGCATGGCGGCCGAATTCCAGCAGTCGAGTCTTTTCCCCATGAAGTTCGAGCGAGAATTGCTCGAACCTCGCTCGCATCGCATCCCAGAAGCGCCTCGCATCGGCTTCGTGCTCGAAGCCGGCCACGATATCGTCGGCATACCGCACGACGATCACGTTGCCGGTGGCTTCTCGCCGTCGCCATTGCTGAGCCCAGAGATCAAAGACGTAGTGCAGGT
>NZ_JBFUIU010001498.1:0-1198 GCF_056401695.1 Variovorax sp. P4_D9 | reverse complement strand
CGACGTCTCTGGCGCGTTGCGCCAGGCCGTGAGCCAAGCGCACATGCTCGCGTAGCCTGCGTACTTCTCGCCGCGCTCGCGACGAGCCTGCTGCTCAGCCAGCGCCCGGTTCCTGAGCCAACGCATCATGCCCACGTAGCGCCGCAGCTGCGCCGCCTGCGCAGGTCGCGGGCGAAGCTGGAAGCGGTAGGCTCGGAGGGACGAATCGACGGACATCTACGAACAGTATCGGCAAGCACCAGCGCGACGCGCAAGGTCGCGAGGAAAAAAACCTGCTTTCCTTCCCCGCCCTGAAGGACGGGGCTTGACGCAAATTCTGGTCAGAAAGCGCGGCGGGTGTCCATTCAGTGCGTGTGGCCCGCGGCCTCGTGGGCAGAGTCGTGGTCGGCGTGGTCGTGATCGGGATGGGCCAGCCGGCTGACCAGCGTGACCAGCAAGATGCCGGCCACCAGCCAGACGATCTGCAGCACGGCCTGGCGTGCCGGCAGCCGCTTCTGCAGTTGCGGGATCAGGTCGGCCAGCGCGACGTATACGAAGCTGCTGCCCGCCAGCACGAGGAAATACGGCAGCCAGCCGTGCAGCTGGTCGACCAGCCACCAGCCGGCCAGGCCGCCGAGGGCGGTCATGGTGCCGGCCAGCGACACCTTGACCAGTGCCGCGCGCTGGTTGGATGAACTCTGCCGCAGCACCACCAGGTCGCCGATGTGGTGCGGCACCTCGTGCGCCAGCACCGCGATCGCGGCCACCATCCCCAGGCGCAGGTCGGCCACGAAGGCCGAGGCGATCAGGATGCCGTCGCCGAAGCAGTGCACGCTGTCGCCGGTCAGCACCGCCCAGCCGCCCCCGCCTCGCGGGGCATGGGCGTGGCCGTGCGAATGATCGTGCGCGTGGTCATGGTCGTGGCCGTCGCCTTCGTCATGCCCGTGGTGATGCTCATGCCCGTGATGCCACAACTCCGCCTTGTCGAGCAGGAAGAAGAAGACCAGCCCGAACAGCAGCACGCCGAACAGCACGCCCGGTTCGATCCGGCTCTCGAAGGCCTCGGGCAGCAGGTGCATGAAGGCGGTCGCCAGCAGGGCGCCGGCAGCTAGGCTTAGCAGATGCTGCGGATTGACGCCGCCGGCGCCGCTGCGCACGCCCACGCGTAGCAGCAGTGCGGCGATCCAGACACTCCCGATGCCGGCGACCAGGGTCGCGG
>NZ_JBFUIU010001497.1:0-1200 GCF_056401695.1 Variovorax sp. P4_D9 | reverse complement strand
AGCAAGGCCGGATATAAGGACGCAGCCGACTTCTTCGCAGCACAACACAAATTCTTCTTGCTATCCGGGAGGCATCCATATAAGGCCCACATGAGCCGCAATCTGGAGACATAGGGGGACTCGATGCGGTCGCCTGGAACGAATCGAGGCGGAATCTCGAATGGGTTGGATTCAGTGACCTGGTTGCCCAAGGAGCGCATGAATCCGACGATGTCGTCCGCAATCGCGTCTCGGCCCACGGCGCGGAAGGCGCCGGCGAGGCGGCCGGCGATGGTGCGGTGGTTGCCTTCTGCGAGCAGACGGCTGAGCTCCGACGCGTCGCTGATCGACAGCAGTGCAACTTGCGCGTCCTGGGCGGAGGCTCTGAAGAAGTTCTCAGGCGCCTTCAAAAGCGCCTGGGCCAGCGTCATTGTTCGGATATTGCCGACGCTGTCGCGCCGGTCGGGGCCCGGAAAGTCCTTCGCCTGGTAGTCCATGAGGGAGAACCCATTCGGCAAGGGGAGCAAACTGTTCTTGCCTAGCGGCGCGTGAACGACGACCTGGATGGGCAACAACGTCGTGCCGGCGTGGAGCTTTAAGGAATAGTCCGCGGCAACACACCAGTCCGCGCCGAACCTGGCGTTGCAATAGGCGGCGATGAAGTCCTTCATGCCCGCGATCCATGGCGTCGTGTCGCCGGCCCTTGCCGAAGGGTTAGTGGAAATGTACCAGCCCTGGATCACCGGCCGGATATACCCAGCTTGGAGCAGAGCCTCCCGGTCTGCGCGAGAGAACTGGCTCGTGCTGAAGACGCTTTGCCCCTGTTCCTGCAGGGCATGCAACCCCTCCAAGCCCGCGGCGAGGCGCCGCTGAGCGGGGGTGGCCGCGCGCCCGGTGGTGGTCGTCAGATTGGTCGCCATATCTCGTCGCCCTGGTTGTTTCGCTTAACATCAGCCGCGTCGCTAAATTGCTCCGGAGCACCGGCAGCTAGGCTTCATTGTAGCTGGACGCTAGGTTTTATTGTAAGCTGGCCGCTAGGTTTCGATGCACTCGACGGCTAGCCTGGATTTCCACGCACCACTATTTGGGTAACGCTGCTCGATAGGAGCAGACCGCTTCTGCGCCTGGCGCCGGAGTGGCCTGGGCCTTCAGCGTTAGCGGTTGGTGCGCCCATCCCATCATTTCGACGGCCCCCACGCGGGGCCGTCGGCGTTCTTGCAT
>NZ_JBFUIU010001496.1:0-1202 GCF_056401695.1 Variovorax sp. P4_D9 | reverse complement strand
CTCTTCGGCTGCGTCGACCTGCGCAGTGCCTACCGTTCGATCCATTGGCCCAGCCTGGTGCTGATCGTCGGCATGCTGCCGTTCTCGCTGGCGCTGCAGCGCACCGGCGGCGTCGATCTCGCGGCCCAGGTGCTGATGGGCGTCGTTGGCGGAGCCGGCCCGCGCACCGTGCTGGCCGTGATCTTCGCGGTTACGGCCGTGCTCGGCATGTTCATCTCGAACACCGCCACCGCGGTGCTGATGGCCCCTGTGGCGCTGGCGATCGCGAGGGAATTGCAGGCCTCGCCGTACCCCTTCGCGATGATCGTCGCGCTGGCGGCCTCGGCCGCATTCGTCACGCCGGTGTCCTCGCCGGTCAATACGCTGGTGGCCGGGCCGGGCGACTACAGTTTCATGGACTTCGTGCGCGTCGGCCTGCCGCTGGTGCTGCTGGTGTTGATCGCCAGCGTCGCGCTGGTGCCTTTGCTGCTGCCGTTCTGACCGATGCCATCAGCCCGACTGGGCGAGCGAATCAGTGCGCCTCTGCCTGTTTCGCAGCCGCGACGATCGCCGCCTCATCATGCTTGGGCCCATTCAGGAACAGGTTCAGCAGCACCGCGCAAACCGACGCCAGCAGGATGCCCGATTCGACCAGCGAATGGATCGCGTGCGGCATCCACTGCTTGAAGTTGGGCGCCAGCAGCGGGATCATGCCGACGCCGATCGACACCGCGACGATCATTGCGTTGTGCCGGTTGTTCTTGAAGTCGACGCCCGACAGGATGCGAATGCCCGTGGCAGCGACCATTCCGAACATCACGAGGCCGGCACCGCCCAGCACCACGGTCGGCAGCGACTCGACCAGTGCCGCCATCTTCGGCAGCAGGCCCAGCACGATCAGGATCAGGCCGCCGGCCACGCAGACGTAGCGGCTCTTGATGCCGGTCACCGCCACCAGCCCCACGTTCTGCGAGAAGCTCGTGTACGGGAAGGTGTTGAAGATGCCGCCGATCAGCGTGCCCAGGCCGTCGGTGCGCAATCCGCGCGCCAGGTCCTGCTGGCTGATCCTGCGGTCGGTCATCTCGCCGAGCGCGAGGAACATGCCGGTCGATTCGATCATCACGACGATCATGATCAGCGACATCGTGAGAATCAGCACCGGGTCGAACTTCGGCATGCCGAAGTGGAAGGGCAGCACGATGTCGAACCAGGCGGCGCTGCCG
>NZ_JBFUIU010001495.1:0-1206 GCF_056401695.1 Variovorax sp. P4_D9 | reverse complement strand
GTACTGGACCGTCTTCACAAGTTCGCTACGCGCCCTCAGACAACGTCCACCGGGTTGATCACGACGTGCTTGTAGCGGTCCATCACCTCCACCTCAACGCCTAGCCAGCGCGCCACTTCCGCCGGCGCCGTTCCGCGTCGCAATTGCCGCATCGCGAAGGTGTGCCGAAGCTTGAAGGTGCCGCCTTCGTTGCCGTCGAGACCCGCATCCGCCAGCAGCTGCCTGGTTGCCGAGTAGTGGGACTGCTTGCTCCAGGGCTTGCCCGTCGCCGTTGACGGAAAAAGCATGGCGCCTGGAATCTGTCGTTCCGATCGAACCTGGAGCCAATGCTGCAGAAGCTCGCCGGCCCAAGGCGCGATCGGCGTCTCGCGCGCCGGCKAGTTCCCACTGGCGGGGATCGATATCTTCCAGGGCCGATCCCGTATGCGGCCGCCGCGCGCGATCGGCGAATCCAGCGTGAGCGCGCGCACCTCTGCGGGTGTCAGCCCGCCGCCCAGATGCAGCGCGACCGCAACGCGATTGCGAAGTTCCTGCCAGGTGAACGCAGCATGGGCATCGCGACGTGCCCCGGAGACACCGGGGCGAGGGCGCGCGTTGGACAGGAACGCGATCAGGTGCTTTGCCTCGGCCACTGAAAGAAATTCCGGCAACGGGTCGCCGCTGGCGGCCTCCGCATAACGCACGTGCGGATTCTCGGCGAGCCAATCCGCAGCCGCCGTATTCGGTTGATCGTCGGACTGCGCTGCGCGGTGGCGCAGCACCCGGTCGATCAGGCGCAACAGTCGAAGGGCGTGCCGTGGGGTGAGAGAGAGGTCAGGGTTCTTCATGCCGAAGCGAGCAGCCTGGAAGGACTGCAGATCCCGCACGTCGAGCGACTCCAGCGTCACGGCTGGCGATTGGGCCAGACACCAGCCCATGAAGCCGCGCCACATCTCGCGATACACCTCGATCGATCCCGGCTGGCGCAGAGCGCCACTCGCGCGCTGGTCGGCGAGCCACTGCTCGAAGGCGTCGCGCAGATCTCGTTGGGGAGGGACTTCGTCGAAAAGGGGGAGGGAAGACATTCGATAAATATACTAACGGGCCGGGCGATTCATTTCAAGGGGTTCTTGGAGAACAAAAGTGTTTCTCGGCGAGGCACACCAATCAGAAGTTTCGAGCGTGCTAGCCGTTAGTACATTGTCTGGTTGTCGCTGAGGGTGGCAG
>NZ_JBFUIU010001494.1:0-1209 GCF_056401695.1 Variovorax sp. P4_D9 | reverse complement strand
AGCAGGCCGGATCGACCGCCCTCGGCGAAGGATTCGCGATCCCGCATGCAAGAATGGGTGGTATCGCGCAGCCCACGACACTGTTCATGCACACCCGGAACGCCATCGCGTTCGATGCGCCGGATGGCAAACCCGTCTCCCAGCTACTGGTCCTCTTGGTGCCTGAGGATGGCGCGACGGACGATCATCTCCAGTTGCTGGCACTGGTCGCACGGCTGTTTTCCGATCGGCGTTTCCGCACACAACTCGATCGCGCACCGGATGCAAAAGCGGCCGCGAACGCATTCCGAACCGGGATCGCACGCCTGACGTCTGCCTCGTCGTAGCCAAGATCCCGCCCGTCCGGCAGCAACCGGGTCAAGGCGCCATTGCTTGCTGCAGAGGTCGCTGCGTCCATGCTCGCAGCACCGGGTCGTTCGCGCCGAAGCTCAGACATCCCGCGGAAGTCGAATGGCGAAGACCGCACCGCCGTTCGGCGAGTTCGAGGCATCGATGCGCCCACCGTAGGAACTCACGATAGCCTGCGAGATCGCCAGCCCGAGTCCCACGCCGGATGTCTGTTCGGTACGGGCTGACGAGCCGCGATAGAAACGCTCGAACAGATGCGGAAGCTCGTCCAGTCGGAGGCCCGGGCCGCGATCGGATACGCTGACGATGGCGTTCGCACCATCGCTGGCCACATCCACAGTCACCCGCTGCCCCGCCACCGATAACTTCACCGCATTGTCGAGAAGATTGGCCAGCACCAGAGTCACGGCGCTGCGAGCGACACCGGCCGTCACCACAGGGGAAAGCGCAAGGACGATCTCGATCTGCCGCTCCCCGGCCATGGGTTGCAGGCGCCGGAATGTCTCCTCGGCGAGCGCGTTCAAGGAGACGCTCTACGGTCACGCCTGAAGCCGGCGCGCGTGATCGACAGATCGCGATGCGTGCCGTGTTGCAGAATGGCGTGACTTTTCACCCATCAAGGATTCGGCCGGTAACGCGTGCCGACGGCTCGCCGATGAACACATCACGGTCCTCGCTCGCGACGCGCCGTCGGCGTGGTGTATGGGGACATCGGCACCTCGCCCCTCTATGCATTCAAGGAAGTCTTCCACTGCTGTCCAAGACAGGCGAATCCGGCGGATGACATGCTGAACTGACGCGGGTTCCGGACGGCTTGTGTGTGGATTTCAGGATCGTGCCCCCATGGGTGCTGTCCAACAT
>NZ_JBFUIU010001493.1:0-1210 GCF_056401695.1 Variovorax sp. P4_D9 | reverse complement strand
ATCCTGTGTGGTGTGGGTTCGCACTTGGCGACATCCTGGCGGGCATGACGGCGCATGCAGCGATCCTGCTGGCCCTGCGCAATCAGGAGCGGCATGGAATTGGCCGCGTCATCGATCTGAGCCTGGTCGAATGCGCGTTGCCGATGGTATGTGTGGCGCTGGCGCGTGTACAACTTGCCGACACAGCGCTCTCACAGTTTGCAGGCTCCAACGATTTTCACGGTGTTCCGTATGGCGCATTTCCTGCGACCGACGGTTACGTCAACATCGGCGTCAACCGCGACGATTTCTGGATGCGTCTTTGCGTCGCAATGAACCGACCGGAACTAGGAACTGACCCACGCTACGCGACTTACGTCGAGCGAGCCAAACGGCAGGAAGAGGTGTTCGCTATCACCGAAGCATTCACGCGCGCCCACACTCGGCAGGAGATCACGACGAAGCTCAATGTCGCGGACGTGCCTGTGGCCGGGATCCTGACGATGAACGAGGTCATCAACGACGCCTACATGCTCAAGCGTGGCGCGTTGTGCACGGTCGACGACGRCATCGGCGGCACGATGGTCCTGCCCGCAGACCCCGCACGTTTCGACAAAAGACCAGAAGTGCCAAAGGTACCCCGGCTCGGCGAGCATCGCGACGCGCTGCTGGGGTCCGAACTCGGCCTTTCTCCGCCAGAGATCGCGCGGCTCGAACAGGCGGGCGCATTTGGATCACACAAGCCGCCGAAGCAGCCCGCCAAAGCCGCAATCGCCGAAGAAACCACCCTCGACTAATGAAGAGACCAGCCACCATGAACATGCAAAACCAACGCGAAACAGAGCGCGTCACACTCGCTGAAGTACTTCAAGCGACCCAGGCCGTCACAAGCCGCTTCGGTGATGAGTATTTCGGAAAGCTCGACAAAGAGGAAGCGTTTCCACACGACTACATCAAGGCCTTGATGGATGCCGGCCTTCACACGGTCATGATTCCCGCCGAATACGGTGGCATGGGTCTGGGATTGAGGGAGGCCTGCGTCATCGTGGAGGAAATGCACCGCTCGGGCGGCGTGGGTTCGATGATTCACGGCCAGATGTTCATGATGGGCATCCTGGCGCGCCATGGTTCGGATGAGCAGAAGCGCAAGATCCTCGAGGAAGTTTGTGCCGGCCGCGTGCGGCTGCAGTCCTTCTCGCTGACCGAACCGGACGCCGGTACAGATACAGCC
>NZ_JBFUIU010001492.1:0-1213 GCF_056401695.1 Variovorax sp. P4_D9 | reverse complement strand
GCTGGTGGCGACGCGGCCGTTCTCGGGCAATTGGGAATACCACATCGACGTTGCCCTCTTTACCAGTCCGCCGATCGGCAACCACAGCGGCGCCTCGCTGTTCAATCGCAACGGCGAGCTGGTCGGCATCGGTAGCCTGCTGGTGCGCGAAGCGGGCGGTCCGAACCGCAGCCTGCCGGGCAACATGTTCGTGCCAGTCGAACTGCTGCGCCCGGTGCTGGCCGAGATGCAGTCCACCGGGCGCACCCGGGCCAGCGTGCGTCCCTGGCTGGGCCTCTCGTCCTTCGAGCGCGACGGCCACGTGCAGGTCGTGCGGGTCGACCGCTGGGGMCCGGCGCTCGAGGCCGGGCTGCAGCCCGGCGACGTGGTGCTGGCCGTCGACGGCGTCGAGGTCCATACGCTGGAGGCCTTCTACAAGAAGCTCTGGCAGCGCCCGGCGGCCGATGCCGAGGTCGAACTCACGGTGCGGCAGGGCCTCGAGGTTCGCAGGATCAAGGTCCATGCGATCGACCGCATGCAGACGCTGCGCAAGCCCGAGGGCATTTAGCAGTGCAGTGTTGCGTTCTGTTTTGAGCTCAAGCGACTGCTAGCAAATGACCATATGCAGGAGGTCGCGGACGCTCTTGGTCCAGATAAAGGCCTCGGGTTATGCGGCCAGCAGCACGATACGGGCCGCGCCAGCCTGACGCTGGTGCGCTTGTCACGCGCCAGCCGGATGCTCGCTCTCCTGTCCTTTCGCCCACTCAATCACCGGAGCGCCAGTGGCGCCTTCTCGCTCCTTGGGCCGGGGGTGGGCCGGCTGCACGGCGGATTCGTACCAGTTACTCAGGCGTTCCGCAGGTTCCGCAGGGGTGTCGCCATCCGGGGTCGCGGCCGTCGAAGGGTTGATCTGCGATGGGCCGATGTTCGAGAAGGAATCGGATTCGCCAGGATCGTTGTCCGCGTAGGAGCCGCGGTTCAAGTCTTGTTGCTGTTCATATAGTGCTCGGTCCCGGCGTCAGGCGGGAGGATCTGGCGCGCGGGGGTGCTGGTTCTAGGGGTGGTCGGGTTCTGGTGTGGGACTTAGGCCATCTCTGGGCCATGACCCACAAGGGGCTGGTCCGCTGGGCTTGCCTGCTCGCCCGGTGCCGAAGGTTCCGAGGGGGCTCGATTCCCCCGGTATCCCCCCAAATGGCCGATAAATGTGACGAGTTCTGGTAACAAGTCGGGAAAA
>NZ_JBFUIU010001491.1:0-1216 GCF_056401695.1 Variovorax sp. P4_D9 | reverse complement strand
GGTCACTTCCACCGCCAGATCGCCGCTCGCGATGCGTCCGACGACCTCGGCCGCGTAGGCGGGCTCGCCGCCCAGCTGCCGGCCGAGCGCGCGCGCGACCATCACGCCCATGCCGACGCTGGCCAGCAATCCTGCGCCGGCGATCAGCAGCATCATCCAGCGCGAGCTGGCATAGGTTTGGGCGGCGTTCTCCGCACTGGCCTTGGCGAGCATGTTGCTGTGGGCCACCATCGCTTCGAGCACCTCTTCGAGCGCGCGGGAATCCTTCAGCAGCTGCGCACTGTCGTCCCCCACGCGGCCGTCGAACTGGGAGCTGTCCAGCGACTGCTTGCCCACCAGCGTGACGAAGTCGAACATGCGCTGCTTGAGCGGCGAGATCGATGCCTCGTACTGCCGATAGAGCTTGGCACCCGCCTCGCTCTCCAGGAACAGCGGCTTGACCTGCGCGGCGCGGGCCTCCAGGTCTTCGAGCGACTTGCGGATGCCGGTCGCTCCCGCGTTGCGCTCGCCGCGCGTGGCCGCCGACAGCAGCGTCATCTGCGACCGACTGGCGTRGAGCAGCGCGATGTTCGCTTGCTGCACCGCCTGCAGGGCGCTCAACTCATGGCTGTAGAGCCTTTCGGTCGACGCGCTGATGCGCGCCATGTGGAAGATGCCGAGCGCACCGACGACGGTACCGAGTGCCGCGACCACGAGAAAGCTCAAGACCAGCTTGACCGTCACGCGCAGATGCTGAAACCACTGCATTTCTTTTCCTTTTTGTGGCGGCCACTGGCGCGGCCGGATTCAGAACTCGGTCCAGTCACCGGACAAAGCGGTGAGCTTCGGTTCCGAGCGCACCGACGCCGTCGGCTTCCTGGGTGCCGGCACGGCGGATGCGGCACCGGTCTTCTTGCGCGCTGCCTGCGGAGCCTGGGCTTTCGACTTCGCCTGTGCAATCGCGTGCACGGCTTCGCCATCGCTCGCCAGCTTGAACACGCTGACCGCCTGCACCAGGCTGCCCGCCTGTTCCTGCAGCGATCCCGCGGCCGCCGCAGCCTCTTCCACCAGCRCCGCGTTCTGCTGCGTCACCTGGTCCATCTGCGTGATCGCCTGGTTGATCTGCTCGATCCCCGAGGTCTGCTCCTGGCTGGCCGCCGTGATCTCGCCCATGATGTCGGTCACGCGCTTGACGCTGTCGACGATCTCCTCCATCGTCCGGCCTGCCTCGGCCACC
>NZ_JBFUIU010001490.1:0-1221 GCF_056401695.1 Variovorax sp. P4_D9 | reverse complement strand
ATCTTGCCGTGCCGCAGAACATGCGATTGATCTTCCTGCCCCCGTACAGCCCGGAGCTCAACCCCGCTGAGCACCTGTGGGAGTCGTTGCGCGAGGACTGCTTCGCCAACCACGTCTTCGCCAATCTGGACGCCGTCGAAAGCGCCCTGACCCACGGGCTCGTCGCCCTCGAATCCAATCCAACGAAAACCCAGTCAATGACTGGGTTCGAATGGATAACTTCTATATCTTTGAACGCAATTTAGTATAAGACGTTCGTCGGCGCGAGGTACAAGACAAGCGCAGGCGTAGCTGCCGGCACGAGGACCAAGGGGCTCAGACTTCCAAGCCACGAGAACGCTGGTATGGGCGGGTAGTCCTCTGGATTGAATTTTGCGCGCATGCTGATTATTGAGCTTCGTTCAACTGCTGGACATTTCGACAGAGCGCACTCAGTGTCGACCTGTTCGTCGGGATGCTATGACGAACTACCGCTGCTGGCCGCCAGCCGTCATGGCGGCGCGCCTGCCGCCAGAGCGATTGTCGATTGAACAAAAGAAGGCCCGTACKWAACGGGCCTTAAGGGGTTGGTCCTTGATGCCTACCCAGGGAGAAACCAAGCCCKCACKGTATTCCGATTGACGTCAATCACAAGTCGGCYGAAGGTTCGCATTGTTGGCACTATTTCACGAATCCGGCCCATTTGGAGACAAACCAAGTCGCGGGCAAGGTCGAAGCACTGCTCCTGGCCGCAAGATGCCGGATGCTGTCAAAAGATTCAGCCGCACGCATTGCTGCGAGGCGGTGCGTCGGGAGTCATGTTCTGTCTTTGAGATGTGACCACGCCCAGCCGAACAGAGTGGCGACCARGAATGGATAGGCGAAGAACGGCAACGGTGCAGACAAGGGCGAGAGTTGGCGTCCGGCAAAGATTTCCACTGCCACGAGCGCGAACAGCGCCGACGCGATGAACCCGACCGCCCTGACCAGCTTGGGCATGATGTTGGGCGCGCTGATGAGTGCGAGCGAAGCAGCCCACAAGCCGGCCCCGCTCCCAAMAGAAGGAATACTGGCAATCGGCTCCATGGCAGCGCCAGAGAGAATCAGGCTTTCGCCGATCGCGAAGACCAGGAATCCGGCAGCCATCAGGTCGCGTCCACGCCGGAAGTGATGAATGGTCAGCAAACGCAGTCGCGACAACGAGGGCCACGCCATCGAGGCCCCAAGCCAGTCCGCGAAGCG
>NZ_JBFUIU010001489.1:0-1224 GCF_056401695.1 Variovorax sp. P4_D9 | reverse complement strand
GCCTACCTGGAGAAACCCGATCCTCACTTCAGGACCTACGGGCCAAAGACGCGACGCGAGTTCCTCAGGGTGTTCGATCCCGCTGGCTGAGCAGCGCAGGGGAGACTGTTGGCGGAAGACGCTCTCACCCGGTACGTCTCAACGACTGGTTTCCGCTCGAACCGTCGTTCGACCGACACCGCGCGAGTGGCCGCAATCAGTCTGGAGTACGCGTTCGAGCCTTGACCTCGAACTAGAACTTTCAGTACCGGCCATCGAGAGATCTCCAGCGCGCGCCAGATAGTGGTGGCAGTCATGATCAATCCTTCTATGGTGAAAACTCGGTGCAGGTGGCCCGCCCCAAGGTGGAGCGCACCCCAGGTGCGCCGCATCACGTTCGATGGTCAACTCGTCAGGTGCGCCGCCGACATCCTCCGTGGACGGAGCATCCAGAAGTTGGGTGTGTACTACGCCACGAGCTCCTCCCGTGCTCCACGAGGGCCTTGAGCGGCGAAGCCGATGCTTCGCAGACGCTAATGCCTCGCGTCTGGCGCGCAGACTTCCCGCATATCTGATTGAGCGGGGTACGCGAACTGCGGGTGGCGTCATTGTCTCGAGTCGGATTGCCTGCGAGGCGCAGCGCCCTGGAGCGCTTGCACATGCGCGAACTCCGCCACGAGCAAATCGACAAATTGCCGCGTTCGCAGGGGCAGGGAGCGACGCGATGCAAAGGCCACCTGGATGGGTGCGCTCTCGCCCGTCCAAGCCATCATGACCTCGACCAGGCTTCCATCCGCCAGCTCGGCCRCCAAATCCCACACCGAGCGGCGCACCAACCCGAGCCCTGCGAGCGCCCAGTCATGGGCCTGTTCGCCGTTGTCCGTGACCAGTTGTCCACGCACGCGAACGCTGGTCAGCGCGTCGTGGGGGCGCGCGGTCGGTCTTAATGCCCAGTCGGCAATCCCCGACGCGCCACGGATCATGACGATGCAGTCGTGCGTCACAAGGTCGGCGGGCGTTTGCGGCAGTTCGCGGCGCGCGAGGTAGCTCGGCGCCGCGCACACCACGCGCCGGTTTGACGCCAGCGTGCGCACCACCAGCCGCGAATCTTCCGCACCGCCGATGCGCACGGCTGCCCGGCGTCAACTATTTTGAGCGGCGTGTTGCCTCACGGAGAAATGTTACCCGACCGGTGGTCCCGGTTTCGGGGGATTTTTTCAATCAAGAGGGAGGGGAGCCGTGGGG
>NZ_JBFUIU010001488.1:0-1224 GCF_056401695.1 Variovorax sp. P4_D9 | reverse complement strand
AGGCCTTGGCCACACCCGCGTCGAAGGTCAGCTACAAGGTCCGGCTGCGAACTGGTGCTCGCGGCCATGACCGGGTATCTGTGAACGGCAGCTGTCCGGCAGCTCGGCTCCCTCGGTTGCACCAAGCGAATGACAGGACTACCATGTTGCTGACCGCCCGGGGGTGTCAGCCGTTGCGCTCGGCAGGCTGTTTCACTTGACTCGGCGTGGTCTCGATGAGAGTTGAGAGCGGCCAAGAGCTGGAGAACCGTGATCACTCAACGCAACTTGTCCGTCGGACTGCCATTGGGGTTCGCTCTGGGGTCGCTCACGCGAGTGCGGCCACGCCCAAAGGTCATCGGTTTGCGCAATCCATACCTCAGAGCTAACAATGCCCCCGGTGCGGAGCAGTTCCATGGTGCAATGCTCACATCATGAGTGACCGGCGCATCCTTATCGTGGCGCACCGGACCGCGGCCTCGCCCAAGCTGCTCGCCGCGGTCGCCGAGCGGGCCGCACGCGAGCCGTGCAAGTTCACACTCTTGGTTCCTCGGCCGTATTGGGACCCGGACACTGAGGAGGCGGCCATCACGCTCGAGCTCGCGATTCCGCTGCTCGACACGGCCGCGGGCTCACATGTGCAAGGGATCGTTGGGGCCACCGACCCGTACGAGGCCGTGCGCCAGACGCTCGAGCGCGAGAAGTACGACGAGGTCATCGTCTCGACGCTGCCAGAGCGGATCTCACGGTGGTTGCACCTCGACCTTGCCCACCGCATCGAGCGGTTCGGCGTGCCCGTGAGCGTCGTGACTGCGGACCAGGCGGAGCGCACCCTCTCGCCAGGAGCCGGATCGAGCTGATCGGATGCCGCGCGTCGATCCGAGCCGCGCCTGACTGCGTCTGGATCAGCTGATGCCGGCGATTCAGCGCTTGGGTTTGCACTTCTCAACGGCAGCTTTGGGTCAGGCAATCCTGAACTTCGAACGACGGCACTGGGCCCTGACCGCCATGTCGCGACATTTGGAAGCAGCCGTTGAAGGGCAAAGTCGTTCTTGCCGTCCATTGCCACCAGCTCGATCCGACCAATGCCCTACCCCAAACTTCCTCACGATGTCGGCGAAGGTCAAGTTCCGAAGCAGACGAGCCTGTCGCGAAGGAAAGCCCGAAAGTCAGCTTTCAACGGTCGCCGTCGTTCGGCGCAGAAATTCGACCGGCGGCAACCAGTCTTGAGGTCACCTTCGAGCC
>NZ_JBFUIU010001487.1:0-1234 GCF_056401695.1 Variovorax sp. P4_D9 | reverse complement strand
GCGAGAAGGCGAGCGCTCGCAGCCGAAGGCGCCATTGGTGCACGCAGGCGCCGAGCACGGCGATGAACAAGGCGACTAACGAGGTGCGCGAAGGCAGCGCCAGCGTGACGATGAGGGCGCAGCCCAGGGTCAGGGCCATGGCGCCCGCCAGTCCGAAGGCCCGCCGCGGCGTGGCGGCCGGGAGCGCCAGACCCCAGGTGGCCGCCAAGGCGCCGATCAAGGCGAACAGCAAGGCATCGTTGATCGACTTGTTGCCCTTCATGGTCGTGACGTTGTGCCAGATCGCGAGACCGGGCAGTCCGAAGGCGCGGGTCAGCAGCATCGCCAGCAGCGCCAGCAAGGCGCCGATGAAGAAGCCGCGCAGGCCCCAGGCGGCTTCCTCGTCGGACAGCAGGATCGGCAGGGTCATCGTGGCCGCGATCCGAAAGCCGTGTCCCAGTTCCACAGCCGTTCCGGCATAGCGAGGACCCAGCGCGAGGACCGCCAGCGTCCACAGCACGAAGGCCGCGATGGCCCAGCGCAGGGGATGGGTACGCCATCGATCGAGTCGCTCGGGCAGTTCGCCGCCGGCCAGGATCGCGAGGATGAGCAGGGTCGCGCCGAGGTAGTTGAGGCCTACCGGCATGAAGACGACCGCGCCCCACAGGAAGGCGCATTGTCGAACCCAGGTGGGTCGGGACATGGGATGCAGAGGGACTTCGATCGACCACGCGGGCGGTCGATGCAAGACGGGCGAAAAAACCTGACATTCTTTGCGACGAGCATGAACGAAAAATGAACGTCCCTATCGCGTCCAGCGGCGCAGGCCCAGATCGGCCACCACGCCCTGGTAGTGCGCGATGCTGGCCCGAACATAGTCCTCGAGCGCGGCACCGGTCAGCGAGAAAGGGTAGAGGCGATGGCGTTCGCGCAGGGCCGGGTAGCCCGGCGCCGCCATGGCTTCGCGGAAGGCCTCGGTCCAGCCGCTGACCGCCGTCTCGGCCACCTCGGCGCTCATGTACACGCCGCGGACGGTCGGCCACACCAGGTCCACCTTCTGCGCCCGGGCAGTCGGTATCCCGGCCAGCTCGCCGCCCAGCGGCGCATCGCTGAGAACCGCCAGGATGCGGATGGCCGCGCCGCCCGCGATCGCCTGCAGCGCTTCGGCCGCATCGCCGGGAAAGACGTCGACATGCTTGCCCTGCAGAGCGCTCAATGCGTCGCCGCCGCCCTCGAACGAGACGAAGCGCATCGA
>NZ_JBFUIU010001486.1:0-1236 GCF_056401695.1 Variovorax sp. P4_D9 | reverse complement strand
CCCTTGGACCACTGGATCTCGTCGGCGCGGCGGAAGGTGTTGTTGATGCGCTCGACCACGGTCGGCACCGAGTCCACCGGGTACAGCGACTGGTCGGGGTACATCGAGGCGTAGCTGTTGTTGTCGGCGGCGACTTGCCAGCCCGACAGGTAGATCGCCTTGACGCCGGCCTTCACCTGCTGCATAGCTTGGCCGCCGGTCAGGGCGCCGAGACAGTTGACGTAGGGTTCGTTGTTGACCAGGTCCCACAGCTTCTCGGCCCCGCGGCGGGCCAGCGTGTACTCGATCGGGAAGGAGCCGCGCAGGCGCACGACGTCGGCCGCGCTGTAGCCACGCTTGATCCCCTTCCAGCGCGGATTGGTCGCCCAATCTTTCTCGAGGGCGGCAATCTGCTGTTCGCGGCTCAGTTGTTCTGTGATGGTCTGGGGCATGGTCACTCCAAGGGTTGATTGAGAGGTGGCGCTGTCGCGTCGTGGGAGTTACTTTAAGCCTAGACCTCGACTCTTATGTCTTATAGAAGACATATTTTTGCATGAGCAAAATCAACAACTTATAGCTACTTTTCTCAATGCGAAATTAATTTTCTCGTATCGAGAAAAAATATTGCGGCGCAGCAGTCAACGTTTTCACAATGCGAAGCGAGTTTTTCGCGCGTGAAACCCTGAGTGCGGGAACTGCAATTCAGTGGTCCATGGCGCCACGGCGAAACGCAGTTGAAACACGGAGCGGGGCGTCAGGGGCGCGCCGAGGACACCGGGTAGCCCCCTCCGCGAATGTCCCCAGGCTTCGACTCCTCCTTTATTTCGCTGCGGAGGCCACCCGATGCCCTCGGCACGGATAACGCTGTGTGGTGCTGGTCGATGAACCATSRCTGTGACGGATCACGTCGATGGGKTGCTCTGCGCAGCKAAATAARGGAGGAGGCCGCAGGCCGGGGGACATTCGCGGAGCRGAGTACGCCGTCGGCGTGATCCCGCCCCAACTCTCCCAGCCAGCATCCAACTCGGTTTCATCCTATTGATCTTTACGTAACCCATGACATTACCAGAGCGTAGCCTGCATCCAGCAGGCGGCAATGATCGAGGGTCGCTTCTGAGCGCTCTTGAGCTTGTTGCGCGCGGTCGTGTGCAGCTCGCTGAGGTCGTTGGGGCAGTAGTTGGCCAGGGCATGTCGTTTGAGCCAGGCCCACAGATACTCCACCGGATTGAGGTCGGGCGCGTACGGCGGCAGGAACGC
>NZ_JBFUIU010001485.1:0-1237 GCF_056401695.1 Variovorax sp. P4_D9 | reverse complement strand
GTCCAGCTCTGGAAGGAGCTGACGTAGCCGTTGAGCCAGGCTTCTGCGGCGGTCGAAGCCCCGCGGTTCAGGTCCGCCGCGTACTTGAGGCCGATCTCGGTGTCCGCGCATTCGCCGACGACAGCGCCCGTGGCGCCGTCCTGGAACTGCGCCTCCAGCCCGGTCTGTCCCAAATAAGGCGTTGAGCCCACAGGCCGACCGGTCGCTGCACCGGAGCCAATCTCGGCCACGAAACCGTAGGGCACCGCGGTACCCGCCAGGCTCTCGACGGTGTTGGTTGGCACGAGCGCTGTCAGGGCGAGTCGGACGCGCAGGACCCCGGGGCCGCTTGTCGTGACGATCCGCGCGACGGGTGTCAGGTCTCGTACAAGCGCCRTATGGAAGTAGTCGATCAGCAGCTTCAGATCGGTGGGGTCGATCGGACGCTGACCGGCCGAAGGCTTGATGTAGACCTGGATCCGCTCGATCATGACCTTGTCGTAGCGCTTCCAGTCAACCCCGGCCTGACGCCAGCAGAGCATGTCGTCGTTGGCGGATACGGGCCTCAGCTTCGCGGGGTCGCTTAGGAAGCCGACATTGGCGACCTTGTCCTTGGCGTTCTCGGAGGCCACGACATCGGTGCCGGCGCCGGGCCCGGCGCAGCCCACAAGCCCGATGACGCTGGCGACGATGCAGGCGAACGCGGAGACGGGCGCAGGTGAACGTTTCATCCGTATACACGCCTCAAGGGCGATTGACCGGCTTCGGAGTTCTACTACGTAGCTGGCGATGGCAGTGAAGGCCAACGACTTGGCGCTGGTCAGGGCCGTGTTCATGCAGCGCAGCAGTTCCATGGCGCGCGGATCTCGACATAGATGGTGATGGTCATAGATTCCGATTTGGCCGGCTCTCTTGGCGCTCTGCCAGGCCCCGATGGTGCACAACAGGACGAGCTGGGTCCATCCGAGCCGCCACCTAACGCCACGTACGTGGCGGCGGTCGCGCTGCGCGTGTGGTCAGCCCTGGCAGGCATCCGGCACCTTCAATGCCTCGGGAGACGCCGAAGCCATGTCCACCACCGTCTACGTCGTCGGCTTCAAGGAGGGTGAGCGCGCGTGGATCGAATCGGCGCTCGGACGGACCACCGACTCGGTGGTATTCGTGGACGACAGCGAAGCCTTTCTTGCCGATCCGCCCAGTGGTCCAGGTCAGTGCCTGATCGCATCGGCCGATGTCGACGAGGCCGCAACGCTCAGGC
>NZ_JBFUIU010001484.1:0-1238 GCF_056401695.1 Variovorax sp. P4_D9 | reverse complement strand
CGTTCGAGGCGGGGCCTCGGCCTCCATCGGCGCGGTGGCCGTCGGCGCAAAGTCGCCCGCCACGGGCGCGACGAAGGCATGGGGCTCGAAGGCGGCGGGCGACGCGCTGGCGGGATCGATGACTTCCTTGGCCACCGAATAGAGCAGCAGCAGCTCCTGGTAGGCTGCCAGGTCGAAGGCCCCGTCATCGTGGCGGCCGGGCTTGCGGAACACCAGCTCCTCGATCAGGGCCAGCGTGCCCGGCGCCGGCCACAGCGACTCGATGCGGGCGAGAGTGCTGGGGTAGTACTCGAGCCCCTTGCCCGTGTCGCTGAAGTGCTCGAAGGACGGCACATCGGCATTGAAGGCGCGCTCGAACTCCTCGGCCAGTCGCGCATAGTCGTCCCGGCGATCGAGAGAATGGAAGATCCGCAGCAGATCGAGATAGGCCAGTGCACTGGTGCCGGGATTGGCGGCGATATGCTCGCGCAGCACCGCGATGGCCTGGTCGTGCTGGCCCAGCGACAGGAAGAAGTCGGACTGCTGCTGAACATCGAACAGCTCTTCGGTGTTGACCGAGCGCACCGGTGCGCCCTCGGCCAGTTGCGCCGGGTGGGGCAGCGGCGCGTGCGGACCGCTGTCGAGCCCGGCCTCGTCGTCCGCACCGAGCCGGGCGAACGGCGTCGGGCCGAAGGTCCTGGGAGGAGTGCCGCGACGGGCCCGCGGCGGTTCGGTATCGAGGTCCATGTCGTCGTCGAGCAGGCCGCCTTCCGGACGTGGCCGGCGCGGGTCGCTGGCCCCGGCCGCCGCGTCGCCCCACCACGCTGGCGCCGTCGCCTGGCGCGCCAGCCGCCAGAGCATGATCAGGCCGATCAGTGCCAGCAGCAGCGCCACCAGCGCATAGACCAGGGGATTGGCGTAGCGGCTCTCGCGCGCCTGGGCCAGTTCGCTGCGTACTTCGAGCAGGGTTCGCTGGTTCTGCGCCGCCTGCTCGCGCAATGCGGCCAGCGTGGCCTCCATGTCCTTGACGCGCTTGGCCTCTCGTCGCGATTCCTCGGCGGCGGGATCGAGCGCGTTCCAGAGTGCAGCCGCAGCGGCACGGCGGACCGGGTCCGGCGCATCGGGCAGGTTCAGCTCCGGCGTGGCCTTGAGATTGCCGGCCAGTGCCGGTGCCGGCTCCAGAGCCTCGACCTGCAGACGGGGCCGGCCGGCGCCGGCATCCCGCGGGGCTTCGGCTGCGGCCGGCTGCGCTGCCGGCG
>NZ_JBFUIU010001483.1:0-1248 GCF_056401695.1 Variovorax sp. P4_D9 | reverse complement strand
CCTCAACCCCGAGGCCAAGATCGTCACCACCACGCGGCCCACGCCGCTTCAGGCAAAAGCCTTCACGCTGCTCGGCTTGAATCCCGCCTGTACCCAGTAGCCGCTCTCCCTGCGAACGAAAAGCTCAAGCAGGGCGCGCACTTACGTCTCGGCGATTACCAAAGTTCGGGCTAGGCCAGAATCACATATGGCCGGGCGAGGACGTTGAGGGGTTCACCGCCACGCTGAGCGACTTCCTCGCGGCCCAGGCCAGGTGATACGTGGGGCTATCGACCGACGGATCGCTCGCTCGGCGCTGGGGGCTTCGGCGCTCACAGTCGGCGCGCGTCGGCGCCCGTCATGGCGCGCGGGCTCATCGTGGCCATCGCGCAGTGCGTCCGCCGCGGATCACCACTCCCAAGAAGCGAACCTCTCTTGACCGTCGAACCTGAATGCCGAAGCCCGATGGTGATCCAAAGGGACGAGGGATGCTTCTCAAGACCGGGGCTCGCAGTGATCAAGTGCGCCGATAAACTCCGCCGTAGTTAGATGGGACACTGACCGGCGCCCATTGATCGCTCGTCGAGATTGTGACCGCCGGGCGCGTGCCGTCGATCTGCTCCGCCCAGGTTCCCGGGCTGGGAAACTGTATCCATGCTTCGGCGTCTCGATCGGAAAAATTCAGGACGACGATGAGACTTTCCGCGGGCAGCGCGCCGGCTGCAGGCGCTTCGCGCCGATAGGCGATGACGCCCTGGCGCAGGTGATTTTGATCGAAGAAGTAAAAGAAAAAGCCACGACTCCGGAGGGCGCGGCTCTTTCGCCTGAGCGTGCCCATGAGGCGGTGCAGCCGCACGAGCGCCTTGCCAGGCAGATCGTAGAAATACTCCCAGTGCAGCGGACGCTCGAACAGGTTTCGTCCGATGCCGGAACCGGGCACCCCCCAGTTCTCGCCAAACTCCTGCCCATTCCACAGCATCGGGATGCCCTTACCTGTGTAGAGCGCGATGATGAAGGGCTGCATTTTGTAAAAACTCCCGCGGTCACCGTAAGCCTGGCCGAGTAAGTCGCGAAGGCCAAGCTCGCCGAATTGATTGATGAAGCGGGCGTGATCATGCGACTCGAGATATTGAAACGGTGCAACGGGGAAGGCATCGGCCGCCGAGGGATTGCGGTATTCCGTCGGGTAACCGGAAAACTGCGGGTCGAGGCGATGCGCCAGGCGCTCGGTGACGTAGCTCCCGCGAGCCATGCCGCGTGCCTCATCGA
>NZ_JBFUIU010001482.1:0-1251 GCF_056401695.1 Variovorax sp. P4_D9 | reverse complement strand
GGTGCGCCATCAAGTCGGCGGGCACCCGGGGCGCAGGGTGCGTTTGAAGGTATTGCGGCGATGCGACGACCACCATCCGCTGCTCGCCGCCCATGGGCACCGCCACCATGTCGCGCGGTACGGACTCGGCCAGGCGGATGCCGGCGTCGAAGCCCTCGGCCACAATGTCGACCAGCCGGCGCTCGGTCACGATGTCCACCTTCATGTCCGGGTAACGGCGCAGGTACTCCAGCACCACCGGCGCGAAGATCATCTGCGCCGCCCCGAGTGAGGTGTTGAGCCGCAAGGTGCCGGCAGGCGTGTCGCGCAGCTCGTTGGTCGCCTCTATGGCGCTGCGGATGTCGGCCAGCGCCGGTGCGATGCGCGCGATGAACTGCTCGCCCGCCTCGGTGGTGGCCACGCTGCGCGTGGTGCGATTGAACAGGCGCACGCCCAGCCGCACCTCCAGCCCCGCCACGGTGGCGCTGAGGGCCGAGCGCGACATTCCCATGGCGGTCGCTGCCGCCCTGAAGCCGCCGTGCCGGGCCACCGCCAGCACCGCCTCCAGCTCTACCAGCCCGTTGCTGTGCATGACGGATTGTCCTGATTACCTGAATGCTGTATGGTGATTTGGCTGGCTTCTCAAGTCAATGCCCGCCCCCTAAATTTGATCCATGCCGGATTTTTCTCTAGCGATCCAACAGGACCATCACCATGCGCAACATCGACCAGATCTACATCAATGGCGCCTTTGTCACCCCCCACGGGCGCGAACGGGCCGAGCTGATCAACCCCGCCACCGAGGCCGGCATCGGCCACGTCACCCTGGGTGACCGCGAAGACGCGCTGCGGGCCATCGCCGCCGCCAAACGCGCGTGGCCCGCCTATGCGCGTATCACCAAGGCCGAGCGCATCGCGCTGCTTCATCGCCTGCACGGCGCGGTGCTGGCCCGCGCCGACGACATCAATGCGGCCACCACCGAGGAATACGGCGGCCCGGTGTCCCGCGCCAACTGGGTTGCGTCGTATGCGGCAGAGTCCTTCCTGCTGGCGGCGAAGACGCTCGAGCACTACCCGCTCACCCGCCAAGTGGGCAGCGCCCAGGTGGTGATGGAGCCCGTCGGAGTGGCAGGCCTCATCACGCCTTGGAATTCCAATGCCGGCTTCATCTGCAGCAAACTGGCCACCGCACTGGCCGCCGGCTGCACCGTGGTCATCAAGCCCAGTGAGATGAGCGCCATCCAGACTCAGTTGGTCACCGAGGCGCTGCAC
>NZ_JBFUIU010001481.1:0-1252 GCF_056401695.1 Variovorax sp. P4_D9 | reverse complement strand
GCCCTGAGGGAGCTGCGCAGAACCGCTAGCTCACTGCAGCAGTTGACGGATGAATTGGCGGCGACCCCTCGCGCTCAACTCAAGAAGGCGCTTCTCGCACCAGCCACGGCATCCTCATCGCTGCTGAAGACGCTGCAGGAGGCTGAAGCTCGCTTCGCAGATATTCACCGGATAGCGTTTGGTGACGAGAGACCGACCCGTCAAAAAGTGGCGGCCGCGGGAACGACCATGGCGAAGCTGCGCGATCAGGCCAATCAAGGGCTCAGGAAACTCGTCAATGAGGGAGTCCTCATACGCCGTGGCACCTTTCAGGACGAGCGCACGATCACCCGACAGGCACTCAGCAAGGCGCAGCAAGAACGACGCCTTTTCCACGTCGAGGTTGACGGCGAGAAGTACTTCCCATCGTTCTTCGTGGATAGTCGCTACGACCGAACCAAGCTTGAGGCGGTGAGCAAGGCCCTGGGAGATTTGCCTGGTGCTACCAAGCTGCACTTTTTCTTGCACCAGCGAGGATCACTCGCTGGTGCGACACCGCTGGAGGCAATCGCCAGCGGCGAATATCTGAAGGTCCTGAACGCAGCCGAGGCTCTCCGAATCGGATGAGCGCGCCGCTGAAGCCCCCACCTTCGGATCTGCACGACACCAGTCTCGAGACCGTCCAAGTCCAGGTCGCGAGCCTCTATCGCATCTCGAAACATACCTCGGGCGAGCCATACTTCGGCAAGTCGGCCGGCAATCGATTCGACGACCACTCTCGCCCTCCATCGAAGAGGTTTGGCACCTGCTATCTTGGCCTGACTCTGCAGGTCGCCATCGCAGAGACTGTGCTGCACGACTTGATGCCGCACGGCGGTCACTTCGTGGTGTCTCCCGACGAACTCGAATCGAAGCAGGTCGTTCGCTTTCAGGGCGGAATCCTTAGACTTGCGAAACTCACTGGCACCGCGCTCAAACGGATCGTCGGTTCGAGCGAAATCTCGACCACCTTCCCTTACGACCTGCCGCAGGCCTGGGCGGCGGCCCTTCATGCTCACCCTGCGAAGGTCGACGGGCTCCTCTACATGTCCAAGCAGATCAACGATGAGCAGGCCGTCGTCATCTTTAATCGTGCCAGGCGCAAGTTCGAGTCAGCCTCACATACACCGCTTCCACACGAGCCCGGTTTTGACATCGCGATCAGAGCATTGAGCATTCGTGGCTAGACGGCCGTCTTGCCTGGATACCCCAGGTAACGCGACTGGTACTGGAC
>NZ_JBFUIU010001480.1:0-1254 GCF_056401695.1 Variovorax sp. P4_D9 | reverse complement strand
TCCTTCCTGCTACGGACGATGACCGATTCGCCAGCCGTGAGGCCGTCGAGGTAACCGCTGTGATTGTGGGACAACCCGACCTGGTATTGACATTTCGTGCGCCGGCTGGAGTTCAAACCAGCCGGGACGCAGAGGTGGACCTCTTGGTGCCAGTAAGCCAAGCGCATCCTGCGGAACCAGCAATTCTGCGCGTCGGACCCGAAATTCGAGTCCGGCCGAGTGGAACTGCTTCCAAATGTCTGGCAAAGGAGGCGGCTACCTCATCAGCTCAAAGGCCCGAAGATGGGTTCGTCGCATGCCCGACGCCCGACCGTGTTGGTGTTGTGCGCTACCGCTGGTTCCTCCGTTCAGATAACCCGGGAACGTCCACGGTGGTCGTCACGATTCCGGCCAGCTCGATGGGGCGTCTTCGAGGTGCCGAGTGGACTGCTACCGCCGCCACGGACGGGCAGACTTGGTTCAAATTCGTCCCTGGCCCAAATGCGCCCTCTCAGGTTCTGTCACCACGAGAGAGCCGAGGGGGCTTTCGGAGAATTCCGATGGAAATGACGCCGGCAGCTCCGGAGGCTCGCAACGCGGGCTATGAAGTGAACCTAGGCGCCGGCGAGTTCTTGGTGCCGTTGGAGGTTCAGGGCACCTTGGGCTTGTCCGCGAGTGCATACGCGGTCTTGGCGCTAGTCGGAACCGCGTTGTCGACGTTCTTGGGCAGTGGGTGGCTCTGGCAGCTACTCAACTGGCTTCGGAACAAAAGGAAGCCTCCAGTAGCGCCGCATGTCCCTTTCGGAAAGCGAAAGACAAAAGCGGAGTAAGCCTTGAGGGGCTTGCGCGGCTCTTGCTCCAAGTGTGCCTGTCGATGCTGCCTATAAAAACTCGGACTTGTCGCGTCGTGGGACATTCTCGCGATGTGGGCTTCGCGCAGAACGCGGGCCATGTTCCAGCCGTTGTCCGCAAGCGCCGGGTTTCGTCATTGAGGTCGCTGTACGTGAGTGCGTATTCGTTGGCGGAGCCGCTCATGCATCGCACCCTGAGACGTTGGAGACGACGGCGCGGATGCCTTGCTTCAGCAGCAAGGACTTGATTTCGGCTGCAACCTCCGCTGCCTTCGACTCGGGCAGGTTGCGGTGGATTCGATAGCTGGTGCCATCCGAGATTACGTCGAACGATCCTTGCTCGTTGGGCTTGACCTCGATTCTGTAGCGGCTCATGCGCCTTCTTCCTCGTCGCCTGGATAGTCGGGATCGCGCGGGTCCGGGT
>NZ_JBFUIU010001479.1:0-1254 GCF_056401695.1 Variovorax sp. P4_D9 | reverse complement strand
CGCAGGCGGCGGGCCAATGGATCCGCCGTGCCGGCGAGGACGTGGCGTCCGGCGACGTGGTGCTGTCGCGCGGCGAGCGGCTCACGCCCGCCGGCCTCGGGCTGGCGGCCAGCGTCGGCCTCGACCGGCTGCAGGTCGCCAAGCGCCCGCGCGTTGCACTGCTATCGACCGGCGACGAACTCGTGATGCCCGGCGAGGTGGCGCCAGAGGCCATGAAGCCGGGCTCGATCTACAACTCCAACCGCTTCTTCATGCGGGCCCTGCTGCTGCGGCTGGGCTGCCAGGTCAACGACCTCGGCATCGTGCCGGACCGGCGCGACGCGACCATCGATGCACTGCACACGGCCTCGCTCAGCAACGACCTGATCATCACCACCGGTGGCGTGTCGGTCGGCGAGGAAGACCACATCAAGGCCGCGGTCCAGCACCTGGGCCAGCTCGATCTCTGGTCGCTGTCGATGAAGCCGGGCAAGCCCTTCGCCTACGGCCGCATCGGCGACGCGCACCTGACCGGCCTACCGGGCAATCCGGTGTCGAGCTTCCTGACCTTCCTGCTGCTGGTGCGCCCCTTCCTGCTGACCCTGCAGGGCGCGAAGCGCGTGGCGCCGGAGCCGATCGCGATGCGGGCCGACTTCGACTGGCCGCGAGCCGACCGGCGGCGCGAGTTCCTGCGCGCCCGGCGCAACGCGGCCGGCGGGCTCGATGTGTTCGGCAACCAGAGCTCCGGCGTGCTGACCTCGATGGTGTGGGGCGACGGCGTGATCGACACGCCGGCCGGCCAGCCCTTCAAGGCCGGCGACATGGTGCAGTTCATTCCGTTCGCCTCCCTGCTCGGCTGATCATGAAAGTCAACGTCCGCTACTTTGCCTCGGTGCGCGAAGCGCTCGGGACCGGCAGCGAGACCGTCGAGACGGCGGCGACCGACCTCGGTGCCCTGCGCGACCAGCTGATCGCGCGCGGCGAACCCCATGCCAGCGCGCTGGCCCGGGGCCGGGCCGTGCGCATGGCGCTCGACCAGATCATGAGCAGTGAGAGCGCCGCGCTGCGCGAAGGCAGCGAGGTCGCCTTCTTCCCGCCGGTCACGGGCGGTTGAGTGCTTCCAGCGCCGCGAGCAGGCCCGCACGCCGCTCGGGCGTGACTCGGGTCATCGGCGAGCGCAGTTCGTCCCGCATCCATCCCTCGGCGGCCAATGCCGCCTTCAGCGGGCCCGGATTCGGATCCGAGAACAGGGCCTCTATCAAGGGAAGCAATGGC
>NZ_JBFUIU010001478.1:0-1256 GCF_056401695.1 Variovorax sp. P4_D9 | reverse complement strand
GTCCTGGACCGACCCGGCCATTCTGGCGATCGCCGACAAGGTGGCGCCGCATGCCATCACCTTTGAACCCGGCGCGCCCGAGCTGGGTGCCACAGTGTCGGTGCTTCTGCGCGGCGGTGAGCGTTTCGAATACCACCAGCGAGCCCCGCGAGGCTTTGCAGAAAACCCCGCCTCCGATGCCGACCTGGCCGACAAGTTCAAGCGCCTGGTGTCTGGCTTGATCGATGACGACACGGCGCGGCTCATCATGCAGGCGGTGGATCAATTGGAAGACATGGCGCGGTCGTCGCTCCTGCATGAACTCTTGACTGCCTGAAGGGCAAGGAAACCATGACGAACACGATGCTCGATCCCACTGCGATCGCAGTGCCGTCCCACGTACCACCGGAGTTGGTGCGCGACGTGGACGTCTACCAGATCACCGTCGGCGACGACCCGCAGAAGGACTACAAGGAGCGCTTTCAGGGCGAGCCCGACATCTTCTACATTCGGCGCACGGCGCGTGATCCGCAGTGGGGCAACTGGGTTGTGACCCGGCTCGACGATGTCCAGACCATCCTGCAAGATCCCGATACCTTTTCCAGCCGTCACATCGCCGGGTTCGACCGGGCCTTGGGCGGTGAGGAATGGTTGGCCTATCCGGTGGAGGCAGACCCGCCCGATCACGGCAAGTTTCGCGCCCTGTTGAACCCCTTGTTCTCGCCCGCGCGTACGAAGACGCTCGAGGCCCACATGCGCAAGCACACGATCGGCGTGATCGAGGCGGCCATGAAAGACGGGCGGGTCGATTTCTGCGTTCTTGCGTCGCAACTGCCGGCGGGCATCTTCAGCCACCTGCTGGGGATCTCGGTGCCGGAGACGCTGGACGTGATGGGCAATGTGCGTCGCATCCTGCACAGCGGCTACGACGCGGCCAAACGAAAAGCGGGCATCGAATGGCTGATGGCCTTCGAGAAGGAGTTGATCGCGCGCCGCATGAACGACCGCGGCGACGACATGATCAGCCTGATGCTGGACGCGCGCATCGACGGCAGGCCCCTGACCCAGAAGGAGATCTTCGGCCTGTTCTTCTTCTTCCTGCTGGCAGGTCTGGACACCGTTGCCGGCGCCCTCGGCCTGCACTTCCGCCACCTGGCCCTCGACGTGCCGCTGCGCCAGCGCTTGGTGAAGGATCCTTCGGCGATCCCGCAGACCATTGAAGAACTGCTGCGGCGCTACAGCCAGATCAGCACCAACCGATTCGTCACCCGCGACAT
>NZ_JBFUIU010001477.1:0-1258 GCF_056401695.1 Variovorax sp. P4_D9 | reverse complement strand
CGACGGAGGTGACGCGCCAGAAGGAGGAGCAGCGGCGCCTCCTCCAACTTGCGTACCAGGACCCGTTGACCGGCTTGGCCAACCGGGCAGGCTTCGATCAGGCGCTCGACCGGGCAATGGCCGCTGCCAACGCCAGTGGAGGGGTTGCAGCCTTGCTCTTCGTCGACCTGGATCGCTTCAAGCAGGTCAACGACATGCTGGGCCACGGCATCGGCGATGCCCTGTTGCGTTCCGTGGCCGCTCGCATGTTCGAGTGCGTGCGCAGCGGCGGTGTGGTCGCCCCTCTGGGCGGTGACGAGTTCACCGTGCTCATCGAATGAATCTCCGATCCCGAGGCCGCCGCACGCATCGCAGCCAAGATCGTCGATGCATCGTGAATGCCGTTCGTGATCGAGGGCCAACTCATAAACGTCAGCGCCAGCGTTGGCGTCGCGGTTCTACCGCGGCGGTTCGACGACCCCCAAGCAGCTCATCGCCCGGGCGGACGAAATGCTCTACCGAGCCAAGGGGGCCGGAAGGAACAACTATCAACTCGCGGAGTTTCCCGTGGGCGCATGCGTTCCTTGACCCAGCCTCAGGCGCCCCGGCCAAGTGAGTCAACTCTCGCATCCGTCTGTGGAAAAGATGGCATGCGACGCACCAACATGGCGTGCTGCACTGCATCGCCCGACGCACGAAAATCGTGCCGCTGCCAATGGAGAAAGGCATTGTGCACTGCACCAAAAAAATAAAGTCAAGGCCCTGCTTTCCCCTTGGCCGGTGCATGACTCTGTGGATAACCGGCTGAGCATCTCGCCGGAGCCGCATCCTGCTTGGCTCGCATTGCGGTGCTCATCGAACGGGCAGTTCCATGCGCCATTCAAGTTTTTTTGTAAGACTCGGACGAATTGAGACGCCGCGGCCCGCGGCGCTCAGTCAGAAATGCGGGCCCTCATGGAGAACGKCCAATGACGCTTCAGATTGYSAGCGATTTYCTGCTGTGGTGCGCRSTGCTCAACTACGCCGTACTGCTTGCCTGGTTTGTCGCCTTTAGGTTTGGTCATGCCTGGATGCGACGACTCCACGGTCGCTGGTTTCGCATMTCGGAAGAGCGCTTCGATGGCATYCACTACGCATGCATGGCGATCTACAAGGTTGGCATTCTCCTTTTCAACGTGGTGCCCTACGTTGCCCTCCGCATCCTCGGGAGTCATGTCGGCTGATCTGGCGCGCTTCATCCGAGGATTTGAAGCGCAAGTCGGTCCGCGCCGATCTGGAC
>NZ_JBFUIU010001476.1:0-1258 GCF_056401695.1 Variovorax sp. P4_D9 | reverse complement strand
GCTCCGATTTCGGGCAAAACCCGCGAAAGCAGTCTCAATTCATGCGTCTCGTGCCATCGGCACACTGGATAGCCAATAAACGGCGCTTGATCAGCGTTGCCTTAGGCTGGCTCAAGCCATTCTGTCTAGGCCGAGACAATGGACACCACATCGTCTAGGTTCGCCCTCTCGGTCCGAAAACCGTTTACCGGGTGTGTCGAGTCCCCATAGCCGAACGAAACGCCACACACCACGAGGCGGTCCTCGCCCAATCCGAAGAACTCGCGCACCCGTTCCGGTCGCGAGGCCAGCGCAGCCTGGGGAATGGTCGCGATGCCCAGGCTGGTGGCAGCCAGCAGGAAGTTCGCCACGAAGGCGCCGCAATCCACGGCCCCGTAGACCCCCAATGCCGCGTCGCTGGTGATCATCGCCACGTGAGGGGCACCGAACAGCCGGAAGTTCTTCCGCGCTTGGAGTGCCGTCGCCTCTCGATCGCCGCGTTCGATGCCCGCGCTGTCGTAGAGCTGCATCGCGCAATCGAATCTGCGTTGCCGGTATGCGCCCTGGTACGCCTTCGGCCAGTCGAAATCCGGACCGGGCTCCCCCTCCCCGGCCGGCGCAAGCATGAGCGCGCGAAATCGCTCGGTGGCTTGTCCCTGCGTGAGGTGCACCTTCCATGGTTGGGCGTTGCACCACGAGGCGCTGCGCTGCGCCAGTTCCAGGATCTGCCTCTGCAGAGCGGGCGCCACGGGATCCGGCAGGAATGCGCGACAGCTGTGCCGGTCGCTCAGGAGCCGGCCCAGCACTTCGCTGGCCTTCCAGTCATCCGGGCGGTGTTCATGGGTCATCTAACTGCATTCACGAAAGCAATGCCGGTGCGCCGATCCATAGACCGGCCGCGGCTCATACGTAGTATCGCCACTGCAGAAGACTGAACGGCACCGCGACATCCGCATGATGCTCGAAACAGCCGATCACCGGCGCACCGATGCGGACCTCCTGCGAGGGATCTCCCAACAGGTTGCCCACCAGCCGCACGCGGCCCGCATGCGGCAGTTCCACGAGCACCGCCACGTAGAGGCCATGGTCCTTCAACGCCGGATGCACCGGATGCCAGGCGCGCTCCCAGCTGTAGATCACGCCCTCGGCCGCCACCTCGACCCACTCCGGATCGAAGGCGTGGCAGTGGTGACAAAGAAATTCGGGGCCGAACTGCCATGTCGCGCAGCGGCCGCAGCGCTGCACACGCAGGCGGCCCTCCCGCAATCCGCTCCAGAAC
>NZ_JBFUIU010001475.1:0-1258 GCF_056401695.1 Variovorax sp. P4_D9 | reverse complement strand
GAAGAAATGGGCGATGCCGAGCGCCAGGGCATCACGGAGGAGGAGGAGGTGCCAGTAACGCCGCCGCTGTTTCGGCCACAGTGCGAAGTGCCGACGCCGGAAGCTGAATTTTTAGTTGCCTCCCAGAGTCATCTGCAAAAACCAGAGAGAGGGTTTTTTGCCATCCCTCGTCCATTTGAGCTTGCGCTCGCACAACGGTTGACCCCGTCGGTGGCCAAAAGCTGAACATTGGCTCATCCATTTGACAATCCTATCGAGAATTAGGAGCGTTTGATTTTGCGCCTTTGGCTTGCTCTGGGGGTTTTCGCTTTATCCAAATGTGGTTTGTGAGGGGTAGAGAGCATGCGCCACGGGCCTCCAGTGCCTATCGCTTGGCGGAGCTCTTGGGGGTGGTGGGCTCGGCCTTGGCCTTCGGGAACGGGATGACCTCGCCCGTGGGCTTCAACCCGGCGGCCTCAAACATCGCAGAAGCCGCACGATCAACCGACTCGCGAACGGGATCCAGATCCAGGCGCGCATAGATCGCCGTGGACTGCGGATCCATGTGGTTCAAGCTCTTGCCGATCAGGATCAGCGAGGAACCGGTTCGTGCCTGCCAACTGCCGAGCGTTCGCCGCAGATCGTGGATGTGGAGATCCTCCAGGCCGGCGCGCTTGAGGATGCGGCTCCACGCGCTATGCGGCTCTCGGATGTGGTCGTCCTTGCCCTCYTTCGCGGCCTTGGTTCGGTCGCTCGGGAACACATACGCCGACCCGTTCCTCTTCTCGTAGCGTTGCTCCAAGATCTGTACCGCCTCGGGCGCAAGCGTCACGGTCTGGGCCTTCTTGTTCTTCATAAGCGCACCTTGAATGCGCCATTCAGCGCGCGTCAGGCTGACGTCGGCCCACTTCATGGCGAGGACCCCGGAGCGCCTGACGCCGGTGAGCAAGGCGACACCGAAGAAGTCGCGGAAGGTTTCGTTGGGTTCTGCGGCCAGTGCTTCGAAAAAAGGACGCAGTTCGTCCGGTTGCAAGAACCGCTCGCGACTTTCAACGGCGTACTGCGCGTGTCCGCTCGCCGGATTCTCCCCAACGAAATAGCGGCGCTTTTTGTCTATCGCGAAGTTGTACATCGCTCGCAGCAACTCAATCGCACGGTTGGCGGTGGTGCGACCGGTGATCCTGTTCGCCTTGTCGCCGGTTCCTGGGAGTGGCTTCGGCTTGGGGTCGGGACCATGGCGGCGGATCGCTTGGCGCTCGGCCACTTCGCGACGTCGGGC
>NZ_JBFUIU010001474.1:0-1262 GCF_056401695.1 Variovorax sp. P4_D9 | reverse complement strand
CAGGTCAATTCCCTGGCGTCGGCCTCGATTCTGTACAGCCATGCGATGCGCTGTATCGCCTCGGCGGCGACCGGGCTCGCTTGGGGTGCGGTCTTGATGAGTTCGTCAAATTTCCGTCTCGCATGCGCATAGCAAAAAGCGGCGCTGCGCCCTTCGAGCGACAGGGCACCGTCATAGCCCGCATAGGCATCGATGACGAGCGTGCCGAACCAACCCTTGAGGAACTCGCTCGGGTACTTGCCGCCTCGCCCGAGGCAGAAGTCGAACACCACCCCGGGCTCGGGGTCGAAGGCGCCGCGCGCGTAGGCCCACATGTAGGCCTTCTTGGTCTTGCCCGCACCGGGGTCCAGCATGGAGATCGGCGTCTCGTCGGCTTGAACGATGCGCGAACTGAGCACGAACGCCCGGTGCGCGTCGTAAAGCGGCATCAATTGCGCACCGGTCTGTCCGCCCCAGGCCGCCAGCGTCGAGCGCGGGGTGCGCACGCCCGAGCGGGCATTGATCTGCTCCTGCCGGTAGTACGGAATGTGGTCGACGAAGCGGCTGATCGCCGTATGGGCCTGCAGGCCCGGCGTTGGCAGCGCGTTGTCGAAGACCTGCGGGGCAGCCGGCTCCTGCACCAGCAGCTGGCAGCACTTGCACGCCCACTTGCCGCGGATTTGCCGCTGCACGAAGAACTGCGCCGGMACGATGTCCAGCCGTTCGCTGATGTCCTCGCCCACGCGCACCATCGGTTGGCCGCATTCGGGCGTCGGGCAGCGGGTRTCYTCCGGTTCGATGCGCTGGTCCACGCGCGGCAGGTGCGGCGGCAGTGCCTCGCGCTTGGGCTGGCGGCGCTTCTGGTCCTCGGGTGCTCTGCCGCCTGGGGAGCCGTCCGGGGTGCTGCTCTGCAGGGCGGCGAGCTGAGCTTCCAGGCTCGCCTGGTCGGCGGCGAAGGTCTCCTCGAAGATCTCGCGCTGCTCGGCGTTCATGCGCTCGGTCTTGGCACCGAACCGCCAGGCCTTGAGCTTGGCGAGCTGGAAGGTGATGCTCTCGATCTTGGCGTCCCGCCACTTGATGCCTTGGGCCTGCGAGTTGACCCGCTTGTCCAGCGCGTCGATGTGCTTGGTCTGCTCCCCGATGTGGGCCAGCATTTGCACGGCCAGAGCCGTCAATTCGTCCGGGCTCAGACCCTTCAGATCTTCGGCTTTGAACTGCTGCGCATCGAGCATGTCCGCATTGTGCAAGGCCACATCGATGCGGTCATCGGTGCATGTTTGGAT
>NZ_JBFUIU010001473.1:0-1264 GCF_056401695.1 Variovorax sp. P4_D9 | reverse complement strand
GGACTACGGCGGGCGATCCGTTCATGTACCAGCAGTACTATGGCGATCGACCGTTCGACGAGATCGCCCGGCAGTTCGGTCCGAACTTCGCGCATGCSCTGGTGAAGCTCGCCCCGGGCCAGTGGGCCGGCCCGATCGAATCCGGCTACGGGTGGCATGTGGTGTTCGCGGAATCGATCACACCTCAGCGGATCCCGGAATACGAGGAGGTCGAAGCGAACGTCAGGTCCGTATGGATCGAGGACCGACGTGACGAAGTGAAGGGCCGGATGTACGAGGCGATGCGCGCGCACTACGACATCGTGCTGCCGGCATCAAAGGATCGGCCGAACCCTCAACTCCCTACGGACGTCGCGAAGTGAGGGCCGTTCTCGCGCTTTGCCGCTTCGTCATGGGCCGCGGAGTGCATGCTCTGTTCGGCGCAGCGCTGATTGCGCTCACCTTTCAGGCAGCTGCGCACGACGCGCGCCCCGCCTACCTAGAGCTCAGGCAGACAACGTCCGAGCGCTACGACGTGCTCTGGCGAACGCCGGTGCTTGCGGGCATGCGGCTGCCGGTCGTGCTCAAGCTTCCCGACGGAACGTATGACGTTGTCGCGCCGCACACGCAGGAGCTCTCCGATTCCCTGGTCGAGCGGCGGGTGATCGAGGCGCCTGGCAGCCTCGCGGGTCACCGTATCGAGTTCACCGGCTTGCAAGGCACGATCACGGACGTGCTGGTACGCGTGCAACTCGCCGGTGGTGAGACGACGACGACCTTGGTGCGGTCGTCGCAGCCTTGGGTCGAGATCTCTGCGACGCCAGAGGAGCCGCTCGCGATCGCGAGCGCGTTCGTCAGGCACGGGATAGAGCACATCCTGGGTGGATACGATCACCTGCTTTTCGTCTTCGCGCTGCTCCTGATCGTGCCGAGCACACGGGCGTTGGTATGGTCCATCACCGCCTTCACGCTYGCSCAYTCGATCACGCTGGCGCTCGCCACCTTGGGTGTGGTTCATGTTCCGGGACCGCCGGTCGAGGCTGCCATCGCGTTCTCCGTACTGCTGCTCGCGAGCGAGATCGTACGCACGCGCCGGGGCGAACCCAGCCTGACGGCGCGCTGGCCCTGGGTGATCGCCTTCTGCTTCGGATTGCTTCATGGCTTCGGCTTCGCAGGTGCGCTATCCGAGATCGGCCTGCCGCGCGGTGACATCCCGCTCGCACTGTTGGCCTTCAATGTAGGGGTTGAGCTCGGCCAACTTGCGTTCATCGGCGCAGTGCTGGGA
>NZ_JBFUIU010001472.1:0-1267 GCF_056401695.1 Variovorax sp. P4_D9 | reverse complement strand
ATGTCAACGTCTCTTGGCTTGGCGAGAACATCGTTGGCCCGGGCGGCTTTGTGGACATCACGCAGAGGGCCAAGAAGGTGGTTTTCTGCGGCGCATTCGAGGCCAAGGGCCTGGAGGTCCGAAATTCAAGCGGGCGGCTTGAAATCCTCAAGTACGGCTCGGTTCCGAAGATCGTGCCCGAGGTTCGCCACATCACGTTCAGCGGGCAGCGCGCGCGCGCAGATCGGCAGCAGGTGTTGTATGTCACGGAACGCGCGGTCTTCGAGCTCGCCGAGCACGGGCTGCGATTGATCGAGGTTGCAGACGGCGTCAACATCGCAACGGATGTTATCGACAGGCTCCCCTTCACCGTGCAGGTGGCACCGGCCCTTGCCGCGCGAGCCGCTCGGGGCAGTTCCGGTCCAGGCGAGGCGGCACTGGTCTTCGAACACCGGGCGCAGGACGCGCGATGAACGCCGTCTCCCCCAAGCTGCGCGTCGCGGTTTTTGGTGCTGGACTCGCATGGGCGCCACACCGGGCCAGCCTCCAGGACCTGACAGACCGGATCGAAGTGGTCTGGATAGTGGGCCAGACGCTGGAGCGCGTTCAACTGGAAGCCGCTCATTTCGCGGGTGCCCAAGCCACGACGTCGATTGCTGACGTGCTCGACGATCCCACCGTCCAAGCGGCACTGGTGCTGACTCCACCGTCGACGCACCTCGAAATCGTGAGGCGCCTCGCCGCCCGGGGCATTCATGTCCTGCTCGAAAAGCCCTTGGACGTGAATACGGAGCACGCGGAAGACCTGGTCGACATCTGCGAACAGCGAGGCGTCGTCCTCGCAGTCGTGCTCCAACATCGACTACGACCCGCAGCGCAGCGACTCAAGCAGATGACCGAGAAGGGTGAGTTGGGGCCGCTTACCAATGCGGCGGTCGACATCCGATGGTRGCGTCCGCAAAGCTACTACGACGTGCCAGGCCGCGGAACGAAGGCGCGCGACGGTGGAGGTGTGCTCCTGACGCAGGCCATCCACACACTGGACCTCTTCCTGTACCTCGCGGGATGCCCGGTGGAAGTCACGGCGCTGGTCACCACGAGTCAAATTCACCGAATGGAGTGCGAGGATGTCGTGACGGCAGCGCTGCGTTTGAGCGGCGGCGGACTCGCGACGATCAACGCGACGACCGCGGCTTATCCCGGGTTTCCCGAACGCATCGAATTGAGCGGCACGCTCGGGACCGCCACGCTCGTCGGCGGCGAGCTGACAGTCCGCTGGATTGAAGGG
>NZ_JBFUIU010001471.1:0-1269 GCF_056401695.1 Variovorax sp. P4_D9 | reverse complement strand
CGGCCTTCGTGGCCGAGACCGATGCCCTGCTGGCGCGCGAGATCCCCGGCGTGCGGCTGGTGAACTTCGGCCATCTCGGCGACGGCAACCTGCACTACAACGTGCAGGCGCCGGCAGGCGGCGACAACCAGGCCTTCCTGCTCGACAACGAGGACCGCATCAACACCCTGGTGTATGACGCGGTCGAGAAGTTCGACGGCTCGTTTTCCGCCGAGCACGGCGTCGGCTCGCTCAAGGTCGACAAGCTCGAGAAACACAAGTCGCCGGTGGCGCTGGCGATGATGCGCGCCATCAAGCGCGGGCTCGATCCGCAGAACATCCTGAATCCGGGTCGCGTGATTCGATTGCCATGAACGATGCGCTTAAAATATGCGCATAGTCACTGCACACAAAGGTGCGCATCATGCTTCGCTTCGATAACGCGCCCAAGAGGGCAACCAATCTTTCCCTCAACAGCAAAGTGCTAGAGATGGCGCGCGAACTCGGAATGAACGTGTCGCAGACCGTCGACGGCTTGCTGGCGGATGAAGTCAAACGCCGCTATTGGGAAAAATGGAACGAGGCCAACAAGGAAGGCATTGCGGCGTACAACGCCCGCATTGCCAAGGAAGGTCTTCCACTCGCCAAGTACCGGACGTTCTGACCTTCGTCATGGCGCGCTTCGACGTTTTCCGGCATCCCGACACCGTGCTTCGAAAAAGCACGCCTTATCTGCTCGACCTGCAGAACAACTACATCAGCGGCCTCGAGACGCGCGTCGTGGTGCCCATGCGGCCGGCGAAGCTATTCGGCACGCCCATGCGAGATCTGAACCCGTCATTCGAGATCGATGGAATGAAGGTGGTTCTCGATACCGCAGCGCTTGCCGCATTTCCGGTTGCCGAGTTGCGAACGCCGGTGACCAATCTGCAAACTCAGAGCGATGCCATCGTCGACGCGCTCGACACCCTGTTCTGTTCCTACTGACATGACCATCCGCCCCATCCGCTCCCAATACGAAGACTTCATGCGCCACGTCGACATGGCCGGCGTGCACAAGGGCGACCGCACCGGTACCGGCACCAAGAGCGTGTTCGGCTACCAGATGCGCTTCGACCTTAGCGAAGGCTTCCCGCTGGTCACCACGAAGAAGGTGCACCTGAAGTCCATCATCCAGGAACTGCTGTGGTTCCTGACCGGTTCCAGCAACAACAACTGGCTCAAGGAGCGCGGCGTCACGATCTGGGACGAATGGGCGCGCGAGGACGGCGACCTCGGCCCGGTCTACGG
>NZ_JBFUIU010001470.1:0-1274 GCF_056401695.1 Variovorax sp. P4_D9 | reverse complement strand
CCACCACGGTGTTGCCCGCCATCAGCGCCGCGGCGAGGCCGTTGACAGCCATTGCCAGCGGGTGGTTGAAGGCCGCGATGCGGCCCACCACACCGTAGGGCTCACGAAGGGTGAAGTTGATCCGGTCATCCTGTCCCGGAATCGTGGAACCCTGTAGCTCGTAGCCAAGACCGGCGAAATAGCGAAGCCGCTCAACGCAGCTTGCGATGTCACCCCGCATGCCAGTGACGGTGTTGCCCGAATCGGCCACCTCGAGCTCCAAGAGTTCTTCAGAGCGCGCCAACACGGCATCTGCGAACTGGTTCAGATACGCAGCACGCTGCGCCACCGAGAGTGCTGCCCATTCGGGCTGGGCGGACTCAGCGGAGCGCACGGCCCAATCGACATCCTGCGCGGTGCCGCGCGGCACCCGACCGATCAGGCGCTCGTTTGCGGGATTGACGCAGTCCATCCAGCCGCCCTCGCTGGCCGACATCAAGCCACCAACGAGCATCAATCCGACATGGGGTTCCGCCTCGAGCGATGCGCGCGGGGCCTGGGGTGTCGCGGTGTCGGCTCGCGCCGCGAGCGATTCGTTGGTGTGGTTCATGGACAAGCTTTCGGTTCAGTTTCGGGATGGTGGGGGGCTCGTCAAGGAAGCGGTGGGATGCCGAGCTGTTGAAAGGTGGTCAACCAAAGCTTCTGGTCTGAGGCGACGAAGCGGGCGAAGTCGTCTGGGCCCTGATCCGCAGCCGCGGGGCGGTAGCCGCTCTTCCTGATCTCTTCGCCGCCCGCCGATCCAAGCATCCGGTCCACCAGTGCGAGGGCCTTGGCTCGGACCTCCGGCGGCGTTCCCTTCGGAGCGAAGAGTCCGGTCCAACCCGCATACTGCTGTGGGAAGACGCCCAGTTCGACCAGGCTGGGGACGCCAGGCAGGCGGGCGTCCTGGCCCTTTTGCGTAATAGCGACGGCGCGCAGACGTCCGTCGGTGATAAAGGGCTGAGACAACGGGATCACGTCGATCGAAAAGTCGACCCGACCGGAAACCAGATCGGTGCGGAACGAGGAGGCCCCTTGGTAGGGGACGTGCACGCCCTTGACCCCTATCGCGGAAACCAGCCGCTCCGACAGGACGTGGGCAGTCGTGCCAACGCCGGCCGTTGCATAACTCAGCGATCCCTGCGACTTGGCGTGAGAGAGAAATTCGCTCCACGACTTGATGCCGAGCGAGGCCGGAATGACCAGCACGTAGTCCTGGTCCATCAGCTTCGCGATCGGCACGAGATCGTTGTCGA
>NZ_JBFUIU010001469.1:0-1278 GCF_056401695.1 Variovorax sp. P4_D9 | reverse complement strand
GTCATGTCCTTTTCTCCGTAGCGTGGTCTCAAGGCCCCTCTGTCGGAATCGCGCCGGCATGAGGAGAATCGCCTGATTGTGCTCACACCTGGATGTGTGCATTTGACGGTGTCGCGACTGACTCTACTACTAAGAAGCGCTATCCCGTATGAGCCAGCACAGGAACATCGCAGCCCAGGTCTTGAAGTCGTTTCATAAGGCGGCGGATAGTTTTGCTGCGATCTTGGCGGTCGAAGTGTTCGCTGCCCAAGTCGTGCGAAGCATGTGGTACGAGGCGGTGAGCATAGAAGCGGCCACGGCGAGGATGGCCTTCTTGGCACCACGGCGTGCCTTGATGCGCAGGAACTGCGCTCGCAGGTAGCTGGTCTTGACGTGCACCGCAGGAAGCGTCTCAGTTCTTGAAAGACTCTCGGTCAGGCTCAAAAGGCCTCGACCCTAGAACATTCAGTCTAAGCGTGTAAGCAACCCGAACGGGGAAGATGCATTCTCTGTCCTGACCTTACGGCCCGGCGTGGCATTTCCGCGCTGCGTGGTAGTCAACACCGTCACGCTCGATGGCGAGCGCGTCTTCACCCGCGAGTCGGAGGAGGAGCATGCCAGCGAAGGTACGGCAGAGCAGGGGAGCGACGAAAAGAGCGCTGGCCGGTGCGATGCTTGGAAGAAGCATCATCGCCAGTTGCGAGTCCGTGAGCTGGGCCGAAGCCTGCTTGGAACCGCAACACAGCGTTGCGGCCGTGAGGTCCATCCCCTCTGCAGGCGCCAGCGCAGGGTGAAGCGGGTCGCGCGCGCTGCGTGGCGGGTGGGCTGTTGAGCACGGGAAGTTTCGGATGCATCGCCTGCATCGGTTCCTGGCGATGTGGGCCAAGCCCTTCGACGACTTGAACCAGCACCTGTCCGGCCAAGACAAGAACAGCCTGGTGGCACGAACTCGTGCGCGAATGGATCAAGACTCACCAACCGGACGAAGCTGTACCAGACGAGATCAAGAACGACCGCCTGTTCGACACCTGGCAGGAATACGGCTGCATCGAGGTCAACCCGCAGACGAACCAGGCCGTGTGGTACGTGATGGTGCGCGGCACTGAACCGGAAGGCAATGCGAAGGAGGCTGCTGCAGGCATGGCATGGCATGGCAGGGCAGGGCAGGGCAGGGCGCGTACAGCCATTCGCTGACGATGCTGCGGTTCCCGTGTCGCGAGTCGGCGTAATCCGACCACCCGGAGTCGGCATATACCGGCCACTTGGYGTGGCGCCGAAGGGCATCTCGAAGCACCCATT
>NZ_JBFUIU010001468.1:0-1281 GCF_056401695.1 Variovorax sp. P4_D9 | reverse complement strand
GTGGTGGCCCTCTCTTAAGGGACGCGACGAATGTCCTGATGCGCTACACGCTACGCATGCTGACAACCCAGCAGTTTCAGCGGGCTGCCAGCCTCATATGTGCAATGGAGGTAATACGCCGGGAACATGGGCACTCCGATCAGAAGATCCCAGGGAGGCGCTTCTCGCTCGGACTCTGGATCGGCGGTGATGGATCGCCCAACCGGTGTGATGAAGCACGCAACCAATATTTGCGGTTTCTTAAGGGAGACATAAGCGGGAATCCCCTGGTGCTTACTGAGTGTCCGTGGTGCCGAGCGCCGATTGGAAAAGTAGATACCAATAGCCGCGGCAAGAAGGGTGGGTCTCGCCCGTTGGGTGTCTTCAGCGATGCATCGGAGGGCCCGATGCTGCTCTGCCCCGATCCAGCATGCGCTTTTGGGGTGGAGGACCGCCGGCGCTGGCTGCCTGTCGAAGTCATCGACGAGAGGATCTACCGTTATCCGCCTTCACTAATTATCGCGACTGCCGACAAGTTTGCGATGCTGGCGTATCGGCCCGAGGCGGGTGCCATTTTCGGGCGTGAGTACCCGACCCAAGGAAAGGTCGATCAGGTCGCGATGCCTCCTGGACTGATCATCCAAGACGAGCTCCACCTTATTTCCGGGCCACTTGGAACCATGTATGCACTGTACGAGTCGATTTTTGAACGGCTGTGTACGATCGAGGCGCATGGCGGGCAGATACGGCCAAAAATAGTGGCGTCCACTGCCACCATACGCGGCGCCGACGATCAAGTGCGAGTGCTCTACGGACGAGAACGAACACGCCTTTTCCCGAGTCCCGGCCTCTCGATGAGCGACTCCTTCTTTGGTCGCTATGCGAAGGACCCAAACGGACGGTTGAGCTCGGGACGCCTGTACGTCGGCATCCACGGCATAGACCATGGATCCATTCTTACTACCCAAGTTCGAACTTTTTCAGCAGCGCTGTACAGGCCAGCAGCCTTCGAGGAAGGAAAGCGCGACCCGTGGTGGACTCTGCTTGCGTTCTATAACAGCATCCGCGAACTGGGCGGCGCACGGACGCTGTTCGACAGCGACATCCGATCCCGATTGAAGTTCCTTTTTAATCGTGAAGGCGTTGACGCAGACGCACGACGGAATCTTCGCATTGTCGATGAACTGACGAGCCGTCTCTCTCAGCCGGAGATCGTCGCCATGATGGACCGGCTCTCAAAGTCCTACGAGCCGCCAAACGGAGCGGGTGTTTTCGACGCATGTCTGGCCTCCAACATAATCG
>NZ_JBFUIU010001467.1:0-1282 GCF_056401695.1 Variovorax sp. P4_D9 | reverse complement strand
CCGCTTTGAATTCGGCGGCAACTGACTGTCGGTAACACCTGGGCAGGGGATGTGGGTTGGTTCGCAGACCGCGGTGTTTCACAATCGCAGGCCGAAGACAGCGGAGTGCCTATATGAATGCACCCTCCGACAGTGCGGCACTTGCACTGCTGAACGAGCGCCGCGGCCTGACCTTCAGCTGCACCTGCTGCTGCTCCTGCTCCTGCTCCTGCTCCTGCTCCTGATCCAACGGCGCCGGCCCTCGGAGCCCACGCGCTCGTTTTCAACCGTGACGGCGTGTCTTCCTCATCGCTGTCCACTTCCGGGCATGTCCACGCGCGCGACCGGAAGCACCCCTCCTGGCCTGCATCGGGCGCGGTGTGCTTTCTGCTGTCGTGCCGACGGACAACGCGGGCAATGCCTTCGTTCACCTCGATGCGGCGCACACCTAGACCCTCTGGCCAAGCTCGGGGACGGTCTTGTATGCCTGTGAGCAGGCCCGGGGCATGGTCGGCCACGTGGTCACCGTGGCGAAGCACAACGTCAGCGACGAAACGACTCTTAGCGTTGTCGAGATCACCGGAGGTGGCTTCGTGCGTGATGCGCAGTGGCGCGAGGTGCTTGCTGGTCAGCCCTTGACCAGCGCCAGTGTCACCACCACCGGCCCTGCGCTGCTCGTCGCCTGGTGGTGGGGCGATGCCGGTGTCGACCTGGACCAGACGGCCGTGCCCGACAACGGCTTCACGGTGGTCGATTCGATACTGGCTTCTGGTGCATTGGTGCAGTGCGCCGTGGCCGTCAGGCAGGTTGGCGTGGCGGGTACCTACAACGTGACCTGGGCGTCGACGCCGCAGCAAGGAGCTCAGCTCTGGCTCGTTGCCGTGCAGGCGGCCTGAGCTTCAGGCATTGTTAGCCACTGTTTTTGTTGAACAGTGGCCCTGACTTGGCGGCGACGTGAATTTCGTCGATTTCATGGGACTGTGATCGATTGTGGGGCGCAATCGAGCCCTCACTTGATTGCCTCCTTGAGAGGATGGTATTAYAGTCGATCAAGGTGATACGTATTCTAGCCTAGGGGTAGCCTAGGGGCCACAATGAAGTCGCTGAGCAACACGTGCGCTGCACTCCTTTGCTTCGTATTGGAGGCCACTGCTCCCGCGCCTGCCTTTGCTCAGTCCAATGCCGTGACGTTGCTGATAGAAGCCGTAGTCAGCCCTGGTTCGTATTTGTATACGCGAAAGGGCGGCGACGGCAATCTCGATGGGCAAACGCTCGTTGCGTGTCTAAAGTTCGATCCATCAGC
>NZ_JBFUIU010001466.1:0-1286 GCF_056401695.1 Variovorax sp. P4_D9 | reverse complement strand
GCCCACCACAACGCCAACCCAAAACCCTTCATCTGGACCGCCAGAGCGACCGACATCCTGGCCAAGGTCACGCGAGCCAAGGCCGCACTGGCAAGTGCGTACAAGATAAGTACATATCTGAGTGGCGCACTACACTAGGCTCTCTGATGCCTCCGGCTCCGAAGCACCCATGAGTTCGGGCCAACCTTGCAGCTTCTGGCGGTCGCCCAAACAGTCCGTCGTCCTTCACGGAATTGGGGGCGAGGTTGCTTCACGCGACGCGGTTGCTCGCGCCCGGCACGGTCGGCCAGGATTCCCCAGACGACTGCGCCGAGCAGGATCACGATCGCAGCCTTGAGTCCGGCCTGGTCCGGCGCAATGCCGTAGTAGCGGTTGAGGAAGCTCGGCATCCATTTGAGTTGAAATTGTCGGCGCGACGCCTATAGTTGCTTGTTCTGGTCACTGCGCCCTCCGTGCGCGAGCGCCTCGCCGCCCTAGGCATGAAGGCGGGTCGGCCCGTGACCACTGGGAGCTCGCCCAGTCGCGTCGCCTACGAGCGTCAGTCTGAACTTTTTCAGTCGATCAACTTCAAGCCGGAATACCACCATGCAATTCCTCGACGACTCCCTCCTTCCCGAGAACCAGCAACCCCTCGTCATCCAGGTCGCGCCTTACGGTCCCGAGTGGATTCCCGCTGACTCCAGCGATATTGCGGTGTCGATGGACGAGCAGGTCCAGAAAGCGGTTGACTGCTACAACGCCGGCGCAACGCTCCTGCACGTCCATGTCCGCGAGGCGGACGGCAAGGGTTCCAAGCGCCTTTCGATGTTCAACGAACTGCTGGCCCGTCTGCGCGATGCGGTTCCCGACATGATTCTGCAGGTTGGCGGCTCGATTTCGTTTGCGCCCGAGACCGACAGCGAGGCGGCCCAATGGCTCAGCGACGACACGCGCCACATGCTCGCGGAGCTCACGCCGAAGCCTGACCAGGTGACGATCGCGATCAACACCAACCAGATGAACATCTGCGAGCTTTTGACCGCAGACGATGTCAAAGATACGTCCCTCGCGAAGCCGGAATATCAGCAGGCCTACCGGGAAATGACCATTCCCTCGGGCCCCGGCTTCGTCGAGGAACACCTGCGCCGGCTGCAGGCCAACGGCATCCAGCCGCTGTTCATGCTCGGCGACGTGGGGCAGCTCGAGTCGGTCGAGCGCCTGATCCGGCGCGGCATCTACACCGGCCCCCTGACCATGAACTGGGCGGCGATCGGCGGCGGCATGGACGGTCCGAACCCCTACAACCT
>NZ_JBFUIU010001465.1:0-1288 GCF_056401695.1 Variovorax sp. P4_D9 | reverse complement strand
GATCATGAAGGTGGCCATCGTCGTTTTTGACGGGGTGCAGGCACTGGACGTCGCGGGACCGATGGATGTTTTTGCCGAGGCAAACAATTTCCTCCCACCGGAACAGCAGTATCAGATCACTCTTGTCGGCATGCACGCCGGAAGCGTCCGATGCGCCAACGGATTGGAGCTCAATGTCGAGACCGACTACCTGCAGTACGAAGACCAGCCTGACCTGCTCCTCGTCGCAGGTGGCCCGAAGCTTCCAGAGGTACTGCCTACACCAGGCTTCATTCAGTGGTTGAGTGCGAAAGCAGAGGGTTCACGGCGTTTCGGCTCGGTTTGCAATGGCGCCTTCCCGCTGGGCCATGCTGGATTGCTGAATGGCAAACAGGTCACCGCCCATTGGGACCACGTCGATCGTCTCGTCGCTCAGTTCCCGAGGGCTCGCGTCCGGCCAGACAAGATTTTTGTTCGGGACGGCAGTCTTTTTACCTGCGCTGGTGTAACAGCCGGGGTCGACCTCAGTCTGGCCTTGGTCACGGAGGACTGGGGCCACGAGATGGCGCTGCGCATCGCCAAGCAGCTGATCGTGTATATCCGCCGCGACGGCGGTCAGTCCCAGTACAGCCCGTACCTCGCGGTTGGCCCGAAGGAAGAGACCATCGTGGCGAAGGTACTGCGCTATGTCACGGACCATATCAATGAGCAGCTGTCCATTGAACAACTGGCTGATGCCGTCGCGGTAAGCCGCCGGACTTTCTCGCGCGTCTTTGCGAAAGACGCCAATATGACGCCTTCCGCATTTGTGGAGAAAGTGCGGGTCGATTTCTCCCGCAAATTGTTGGAAGAGACAGACCTTCCGCTAAAGACGGTGGCATTTCGATGCGGGTTCCATAGCGGCAATCACATGCGAGTCATCTATGCAAGGCGGCTGGATACGACCCCGCGGGAATACCGTCAGCGCTTTCGGCCTAAAGAGCTCGGGAAGCCGCGGGAAGAGGCCTTTGATTCGTCCACCGTCACCAGTGTGCGAAGCACCCTCAGCGCCCCTTCCCTCCATCAAGCCGGGCCTCGATAGCGCCAGGGCTTGTGGCAAGCCATTGGAAGCAGCTTCGCTATCTGCTTCATTTCCATGGACGAAACGCTGGCAGTTGATGCATACCGCCGGTGAGACGCGCAAGGCGCCAATCTAGTGTGCTGAGTTAGAAGTTCGCAGACAAAACCGCTCGACACCTGCAAGGATGTCATCGGCGGTCTTGACCCATTGGAAGGGCTTGGGCTTGGCGTTGTTGATGTCGAGATACTG
>NZ_JBFUIU010001464.1:0-1290 GCF_056401695.1 Variovorax sp. P4_D9 | reverse complement strand
ACTGCTGCCTTCGTCGCCGAATAGTCGGCCACACCAGGCCAGGGCGTGCGATCGGCGGCGCCGGAGCCAATCGAGATGATGCGGCCATGGTCGCTGATGAGCGGCACTGCCGCACGCACGGCAGCGGCYATGCCGCCGACGTTGATAGCAAACTGGCGTTCCAGCGCGGCGACGTCGCTGTCGGGCGCGCCGACCTGGCCGACCACGAACACGCCGGCGTTGTTGACGAGGATGTCGAGCTTGCCGAAATGGCGAGCCGTGTTGTTCACCAGCGCTTCGACCTGCAGTGGGTCGGCCTGGTCGGCCTGAAAGGCTGCGGCGCGCGCGCCCAGATCCTTCAGTTCCTTGACCAGCGCCTCCGCGCGGTCGGCGGAGGCCGAATAGCTGATGGCGACATCGGCGCCGTCGTGCGCCAAGCGGCGCGCGATGGCGGCACCGATGCCGCGTGAACCGCCGGTGACGAGGGCGACTTTGTTGGCGAGGGGCTTGGACATGCTGTTCTCCGAGAAGGTGAGTGGTTTGTTGCACTCGCTGTCGAGTCGACAGCGAGGTTCGTTTGCTGATGAGGCCGAGTTATTACGCAGCCAGGGCTTCCGCGGCAATGACGTTCGTGGCGACGTCGATGTTGCCGTGGACGGCCTTCGAATAAGGGCACATCTGATGCGCTGCATGCGCGATGGCCTCAGCCACGTCTTGTGCGACGCCGGGCATGCGCACATCGATCCGGGCCTGGATGAAGTACGCGTCGCCGGTCTGGCCGAGGTCGACTTCAATGTCGACGGCCATGTCGGTGGGCAGCACCACCTTCTTCGCCTTGGCTGCGACGCCCAGCGCGCCGGTGTAGCAGGCCGACCAGGCTCCGGCGAACAACTGCTCTGCGGTGGGATGCAGCGGGATCGCCTCGAGCACGATTTCATTGCCCGCCTTGCCGGGCGTCGACATCCGGATGTCGACGCGCTCATCGGCGCGCGGGGCGCCCTCACGGCGGCTGGCCGTCGTATGGGTCTTGCCCGTCAGCAGAACTTGTTGGATCTTGGTGGTCATTTCGATTTCCTTTTCGATTGGTTGGCCCTGTTGTTGGAGCGCAGACGCTTGCGTGCGTCGTGCGCCGGTGGCATCGCGATAGGGCTTGGATCGCTTGCCGGGAACGGATGGAAGGGGGCGGAAGGCCAGGAGGTGAGTGGCGATGGCATGAAGTGTCAGAGCGGACCCTGCTCTGACCAAGATGGTGGGCGGGACATCTTTATTTCCAGTTCGCCAATAATCCGGCGATGGACCAAATCGCAGCCA
>NZ_JBFUIU010001463.1:0-1290 GCF_056401695.1 Variovorax sp. P4_D9 | reverse complement strand
GTCTTTCGGCAAGGCGGGTCGTCCAGGTAGCGCATGAGCGCTGCCCAGCGCTCCAGGCTGTAGTCGATCGCCTTCGCGATGGCGCCTTCCTCAGTCACCTTGGCGCGTTGAGCGACGAGCCAGGCGTGCGGCGTCTGCGTGATCGGCAAGGCGCGCCGGCGCCTTTCTTCAAGTCGGCGTTCGCGCGTCAAGTCCTTCACTTCGCGCTTGATGCCATAGAGCTGGCCCATGAGACAGCGTCCCGAATGATTGCAGCTGCGTAGCAAAGTGATCAAGTGCCGTCGAACGATGAAGGCCGATTGCCCCACGGCAGGGAACTGCGACGAATCGTGATTACCACCAATTTCCAGCCGAACCGCGCCTCGACTGTCTGTCTGTCTCCCAGCCAAACGGACTGCGACTAATCGCGATACTCCCAGTTGCCTGTCAAATTGGCCGGTCTTGCGAGCGCGAGCAAGTGCGACTAACCATGGTTTAGTCGCAGTTGGGTGGAGCGAAACCGGGGGAATCGAGCCCCTCAGAACTTCTGGCACCGGGCGGACAAGCAGGCCCATCGGACCAGCCCCATGCGGTTCAGAGATGGCCTAAGTCCACACCACCCCTAGAACCAGCACCCCGCGAGCCAGACCCTCACGCCTAGCGTCGGGACCGAGCACCACCTGAACAGCAATCAAGGTTTGAACCGCGACTTCCACGCGAGTCCGCCCCGGGCGAACCCGAGATCCGAGTCGAACACGGCCCCGTCGCAGATCGGCCCGACGGATCGGACCCTTGAAGGCGAGACCTCGCCGGAACGGCTGAGCAACTGGTACGACTCCGCCACGCAGCCGATCACCGACAAGACGGCCGTCGTCTACCGCCGCAACTACCGCGCCGCCGCGGACCGCGACGTCGATCCGGACTTCGTCTCGGTCTCGGATCTGATCGAGCTGCTGCAAGTCGACACCACGATCGCCATCGGGACCAAGAACACTTACAGAGCGGCGATTGTCTGGGCCCTCAATCAGCCGGACATGGGCTTCTCGCCGGAGCTCCGGCAGAACGGGCTCGAGCTCGCCCGAGCGTTCGATCCGCGCATGAGCGCACCCCAGGAGATCCTGCGCAACTCGCGCGTCTCCGCGCGCGCGATTCCCGAACAGGATCTCGGTCCGCTCCTGAACGGGCTCCTGGCGGCACGCTCCTCCCGTCAGGCCTGGGGCACCAAGACCACCGCCTGGCTCAATGCCGGGATCGCGACCGGTGCGCGCCCGGGGGAATGGGAAACGGCGTACTGGTTCGACCGCGATCGTC
>NZ_JBFUIU010001462.1:0-1297 GCF_056401695.1 Variovorax sp. P4_D9 | reverse complement strand
ACCAGGATGTTCACGACCCCGTCCGGCAGGCCGGCGGCCTGCAGGATCTCACCGAGCATCACGGTCGTGCCGGATGTCACCTCGGCCGGCTTCACGACGGCCGTGCAGCCGGCCGCCAGGGCAAACGGCAGCTTCTGGCTGACGATCAGAAACGGGAAGTTCCAGGGCGTGATGACGCTGACCACGCCGATCGGTTCGCGCAGTACGATGCCGAGTGTCTTCTCGCCAAGCGTGTTGTAGCTGTCGCCGTGCAGGTTGCGTGCAAGCGTCGCCGCGTAATGCCAGAGGTCGGCTGCACCTTCGATCTCGGCGAGCGACTGGGCAATCGGCTTGCCGTTCTCGAGCGTTTCCATCAGCGCCAGGTCGTGCTTGCGAGACAGGATGCCTTCGGCCACGGCGCGCAGCACGCGGGCGCGCTCGGCACCCTTCATGTGCGGCCACGGACCTTGGTCGAACGCCTTGCGTGCTGCGCCGATTGCCCGTTCGGCATCGACGACGCCAGCCTGCGCGTAGACAGCCACCAGCGTGTCATGGGCGGGCGAGTTGCGCTCCAGCGTGGAGCCATCGGCGGCATCGACCCAGACGCCGTCTATGAGGAGTTTGCCTTGGAATGGCGCGCGGCTCAGCGCATCGGCATGGGAGACTGTGGAAGTACGCATGAGTGTGTCCGGTGGGTGGAAGATCAGCGGCCCAGGTAGCTGGGTGAGCGTTTTTCTTTGAAGCTGCGGATGCCCTCTGCGGCGTCCTCGGTGGATGCGGCCAGCGCGCCGGCCATCGCCTCCAGCGTCGCGGCAGCGTCTTCGCCTGCCGCGGCGTTGATCAATTGCTTTGTCAACTGCAGCGACACAGGCGCCTTGGCCGCCATCTCGCTTGCGAGTGCGCTCGCCCGGCGTCTGAGCTCGGCCGACGGCACCACCTCGTGAACGAGCCCTGCAGCCAAGGCGTCGGCGGACGACTGCCGGATTCCGCTCAGCGCCAGGTACTTGGCGCGGCTGGCGCCCACCAGCTGCACCAGTCGCTGCGTACCCGACCAGCCAGGGCAGGTGGCGATCGACGCCTCGGGCAGCGCGAACTGCGCCTGCTCGGCAGCAATGCGAATGTCACCCGTGATGGCAAGCTCGAGGCCGCCGCCAAATGCGTGTCCGTTGATCGCGGAGATGACGGGCTGGCGCAAGCGCGCCCACTGGTCGAAGACCTGATGGCCGCGACGCACCCATCGGCGCCACATGTCCAAGGGCTGGAGCGCCGCCCACTCGTTGATGTCGGCGCCCACGCAGAACGCCTTCTCGCCTCCGCC
>NZ_JBFUIU010001461.1:0-1304 GCF_056401695.1 Variovorax sp. P4_D9 | reverse complement strand
TCCTGGTTGCCGCTCGCGATCTGGCTCGATGCCGTGGCGATGGTGTCGGTGCCCGTGCGGACCTCGCCGACCACCCTCGCCAGGCTGGCGTTCATGTGCTTCAGCGCCTGCATCAGCTGCGCCATCTCGTCCCGGCCCCCGGCCTCGATGCGCGCGCTCAGGTCACCCGCAGCCACCGTCTCGGCCACCTTGACCGCCTGGTCCAGCGGACGCGTGATGCTGCGCGAAATGAGCCATGCGAAGACACTGCCGAGGAGCAGCGTCAGGATGCCCAGGGACAGCGTCAGGCGGAAGCTGCGCTCGTTGGCCGCGTCGATGGCCCGGCTCATGTCGTCGATCGCCTGCCGCTCCATCGACAGCAGGTCCAGCACACGGCCCTCGTAGGCCTTGGCAGCCGACTGGAACGACTCCTTGAAGGCCCGCTCCGTCTCGGCCGCGTTGCCGCCGGCCTTGGCCTTGCCCACCAGATCCTTGGCCGCCTGGTACTTGGCGCGAAGCTCGACTATCGACTTGAAGGTCGACTTCTCGAGCTCCGTCACCAGCAGCGACTCGACCTTGGCCATGGTCTCGCTGCCCTTCTTCACGCTGTCGGAGATCACCTCCGCGAAGGTCACGGGCAGCGTGTCGTCGGTGGCCTTGGCGATCATCGAGGTGCGCGCGATCGCCGAATAGGTCAGCACATACCAGTCGGAGATGAGCCGCTCCTTGGCCAGCGGCCTCTGCATCATCTGGCGGGTGGCTTCCGCGTTGCTGCGGGCACTGACCAGGGCGGCAGCGGTCGAGAGGATCGTCAGACCCAGCACTATTGCGAATCCGATGGCAAGGCGTGTCCCGATGCGGACGTTCGACAGGAGGTTCATGGTGGGGTCCGTGTGAAGGATTCGACTCAGGCCGCGGCAGCTTCGACGAGACCCATCTCGTCGCTGGACATCAGGCGGTCGATGTCCACCAGGATCAGCATCCGCTCGTCCAGCGTCCCCAGCCCGATCAGGTAGTCCGTGTCCAGCACCGATCCCATCGCCGGCGCCGGCTTGATCTGCTCCGCCGTCAGCGTGATCACGTCCGACACACTGTCCACCACCATCCCCACCACCCGCCCGCCGATGTTCAGCACGATCACCACCGTGAACTGGTCGTAGCTCGGTGTGCCCAGCGCAAACTTGATCCGCATGTCGATGATCGGAACGATGATCCCCCGCAGGTTCACCACCCCCTTGATGTACTCAGGCGCGTTCGCGATCCGCGTCACCGCGTCGTAACCGCGCAGCTCCTGAACCTTCTGGATGTCGATCCCGTATTCCTCG
>NZ_JBFUIU010001460.1:0-1307 GCF_056401695.1 Variovorax sp. P4_D9 | reverse complement strand
ACGTGGGACAGCTCGTGCGCTAGCAGCCACCGCCCTGCGCTCGTTCCAGGCGCGTACTGCTGCGCTCCGAACACGATGTGGCGTCCGACGGTGTACGCATCGGCATGAAGCGCGTCGGCGCTCCGCCGCGACGCCGTGTCTTCATGCACCCGCACCGTCGACAGGTCGTAGCCGAAGCGCGGCTCCATGAAGGCGCGGGTGCCCGCATCGAGCGAGCGACCCGGCGACGAAAGAACCTGATGCACGCCGGCCAGCGCGAGCTCCGGTCCGAGGCGGGACTGCGACTGCGGCCGGGGCGGCTCGGAAGTCTGCGTGATCCGCTCTGCATGTCGGTCCGCTTCGCGCTCTTCGACATCCGTGGGACTGCTGACTTGCAACGCTACGGAGGTGTCATGCAACGCGCTCTTCGCCGTGGCCTTCCGGCGCACGAGTTTCTCTTCCTCCCGCTCGCAAGACGAACACTTGCGTCGGATCGACGATCCGGCGACCGATGGCGAACGCAGCCTGGCCAGCGATGAAGCGAACATGGCTCTATGTCTATGGCCCTCAGTCTATTGCGGTTCGCGATTCGCGCGGGTATTGTCAGCACCCCTTTTTCATGTCGATCGATCGGCCTGATTCGAAGCGCTGCCTTCGGGGCTGCGCGTCGTGTCGATTTGCAACAAGGAGAGTCGACCATGACTTCCGCACTGCTGTCCCCTGGCGTCTACATCGAGGAGGTGCCGAGCGGGGTGCGCACCATCACCGGCGTGGCGACCTCCATCGCCGCATTCATCGGCAGGACATCGCAAGGCCCCGTGAGCGAGCCGGCGCTGATCAGCAGCTTCGGCGACTTCGAGCGGCTGTTCGGTGGTGTCCAGATGAACTATCCGCTGAGCTATGCGGTGCAGGACTTCTACCTCAACGGTGGGAGCCAGGCCATCATCGTGCGGCTGCAGTCGGGTGCCGCGGCCGCCTCGGCAGCACTCGTCACGGGAGGTGCCAACAACGAGGCGCTCGACCTCGTCGCCTCGAGCCCGGGGACCTGGGGCAACGCGTTGAAGGTCACCGTCGACGATGCGACGCGCGACCCGAGCGACACCACGCTCTACAACCTCACGATCACGCAGGCCGGCGGCGCCACGGAGAAGTTCCTCAATGTCTCCTCCAGCAGCGCCAGCGCCAGCTTCGTGGCCCGCGTGCTCGACAGCCGATCGCTGATCGCGAAGGTGGCGCTGGACAGCAGCGGCCACTGGATCGCACCGGCCACGCGACCCCTGCCCGGCAGCGTGTCGTTTGCCGGCGGCGTCGACAGCGCCGCCCTGGCG
>NZ_JBFUIU010001459.1:0-1307 GCF_056401695.1 Variovorax sp. P4_D9 | reverse complement strand
TGCACGCCGTGCGCGTGATCAAGCGAAAAATGCCGCAAGCAGCGGCTGTTCCCCCCTGAGCGCATCGGAAGTTGGCGCGACGCGCTGCTCGCCGAGATCGGCCGCGGCCGCTGCGTGAGCAGTCGCGGCCGCCACAACCCGCGAGGGGTCAAGCGCAAGATGAGCAACTTCAAAGTGCGCCGTCGCGGCGCCGAGCTCCACCGCAGGCATGAGCCGACGCCGGCGTTGCGCGTGTTACGTATCTGAACAGTATTGGACCTAGACCGACCTAGACCCCCGCAGCGTTGCGATCGTCCAGGACGCATTCACAACGCACTACGACACGGCGGTCGTCCTGGACGTTTGCGAGCTCTTGACGCTGCTGGGCTTCAGCCCCTGAATCGCACCATTCAAGCCCAGCGGAAAGCCGGGGCATGTGCTCGGCTATCTGGGGAAGTTCGAGAGGACCGCGGCTGCTAATGTAGTGCGCTCGAAATAATAGACCTTAAAGYATACTGCGCATACCAAGTTGCGGAGGTTTGAGCCATGCGCGTCGCCCGGAAGATCGAACTGAATGCTGTTGCCGAACGGGAGTTGACTGCGCTCGCCCGACGCGGCCGCGTAGAGGCCCGCGTGCAGCAGCGAGCCAGGATCGTGCTGTTGGCCGCGAAGGATTGGCAGAACAAGGACATCGCTGCCGAGGTCGATTTGGACCGACGCCAAGTGGCCTTGTGGCGCCAGCGCTTCCTGGACGGGGGGTTGAGGCCCTGATGCACGATGCGCCGCGCCCCGGGCGCACCCCCAGCGTGACCGCCGAGCTTGAGTCGAGCATCGTGGACAGGACGCTGCACGACAAGCCCATCGCCGCCACGCACTGGAGCACGCGCACGCTGGCCGCGCAGCTCGGGGTGGGGCCGACGACGATTCGCCGGGTGTGGAAGCGCAACGGCCTGAAGCCGCATCGACAGAGCAGCTTCAAGCTTTCGCGCGACCCTCGCTTCGAGGACAAGCTGCTGGATGTCGTGGGGCTGTACCTGAACCCACCCGAGCGTGCCCTGGTGCTCAGCTGCGACGATAAAAGTCAGATTCAGGCGCTCAACCGCACCCAGCCAGGATTGCCGATGAAGAAAGGCCGCGCCGGCACCGTCACCCACGATTACAAGCGTCATGGCACGACCACGCTGTTCGCCGCCTTGAACACCCTGGACGGCACCGTGATCTCGATGTGCCAGCAGCAACACCGGCACGAGGAGTGGCTGAAGTTCCTGCGCCTGATCCAGCGCAAGACGCCCAAGCACCTGCAGTTGCACCTGATCGTGGACAACTAC
>NZ_JBFUIU010001458.1:0-1309 GCF_056401695.1 Variovorax sp. P4_D9 | reverse complement strand
ATGCTGAGGAACGACGCTGTGCATGCGCTCGAGCGGCGCGACGCGTCGGCCGCTCTGCAAGCATGCGATCGCCTTTCCCAGGAATATCCKGCCGACGACTCCTTRCCGTCGCTGCGCGTTCTCACCGGCTACATCGAGGCCGCCGAAGTCGGCCGCGACGATGCGTTTCGYGACCACGAATCCTTGCGCGAGGCGCGACWGATGTTGCASGAGACGATCCGTCACGCTGCGCAGCGCACTTTCGGCGACCCGGCKGCCGCCGTCTGGCTCGCTGTGAGCTGGCAGGAMMTCGCACGCCGCGCCGGGTCGCTGGCSTTCGACGCGCGGGWTCCGCAGGACCATGCGGCGCCGATGTGGCTGCGTGCAGGCAACTGGGAGGCCGCCGCGCAGGCGGTCGCCACCATCGAATCGTGGCGACGCAAGCCGGCGCCGCTTGCCTGGATGGCCGAGGCCCGTTTGCATCTGTTCGGTCTGCGGGCGACCTGGCCGYTGCTCGCGGAACTKGGGTGGCTGTCGCCAGCGCTGCTGGAGGACGTCGCGCAACGCTCGCCCGACCCGCTCTTGCCGCAGTTGATACGCAGCTTCGAGGCGAACTTCGATGCGTCCTCCTCGGGCGGCGGCGAGATYGCAGACCTGAGCTGGTTTGCGGCATGGGTGCTCATYGAGCGCCCCGGTCTTCGTGAGCAACTGGCGGTCGCGCAAGCCTCGCAGCACAGCGCGCCGGAGCAGGCGATGCGTCTCCTGGTGGAACTGCTCGGCCTGGAGCGGCAGGGTCGCCACGCKGACATCGTTGCCCGACGAAAGGTGCTGCGCGACCTCCAGYCCTCGCTGTATGCGGCGTACATGAAGAGTCGCTGACGACTGCGCTGGACGCCTGGAGTCGGGGGAAYTACACGGGGCCGGTCCGGCTTGCTTCGGCGGCGGCCGCTGCCTGCGCGACACCCGCCGTCAGGGTCAGCCAGGTCTGGTAGTCGAACAGCAAAAGCTCCCTTCGGGATGTCCGCGCACGGGCGGCGGTCCTGGCTTTACGGCGGGCGGGCGCAGGCGCGGCTTTCGCTTTCCCGGAAAGGGGAAGTTCGAGGTTCTTGTGACGTTCTTTGGCCATATCGGAAAGGGTCGCAGCACTGCTGTCCAAGACAGGCGAATCCGGCGGATGACATGCTGAACTGACGCGGGTTCCGGACGGCTTGTGTGTGGATTTCAGGATCGTGCCCCCATGGGTGCTGTCCAACATCAAGTGAATGCGAATGCGCCCTGGGGTGATTCGTCGGGATCGGGCGGCGCTGTGAACGGCTCGTCGATCCACGCC
>NZ_JBFUIU010001457.1:0-1319 GCF_056401695.1 Variovorax sp. P4_D9 | reverse complement strand
CCTTGAACTCGGCGCTATGTGTGCGCCGGCGGCGACGGCCAGCGCTGGCTTCGTTGGAAATAGTGTGCACGTGTCCACCAAAAACGTAGTGGACACGAGCATCCTAAAACGATCCGTCGCAATCAAGGTGCCGCGGCGAGACGCTTACGTTTCATCGCCACAGGCGGCGCTAGACTGTCAACACACGCGACCCGGCAGAGTGCTCTCCAAGCGAACGGACTTCACCAATCGTCGACTTAGACGCAAAACCCGACCGCACAAGAACAGCCCCAACAACGTCGGCGATTTGGCGAGCCAAGAGCGGTGGCACCGCGTTCCCAACCTGGATGTACTGAGAGGTGCGGTTTCCAAGAAAAACGTACGAGTCAGGAAATGTCTGCAGGCGTGCAGCCTCCCTGACGGTCAAACTCCGGCATTGCGTTGGATCCGGGTGAATAAAGGCGTGTCCGTCCTTGCCGATGTGGCTGGTTACGGTCATGCTGTGGCGATTCCCGACTTGCACGCGAAATCGGTCTTTGAAGATCGCCTCTCCGACATTCTCTGGATCGATATTGGTGTGCCTCGGGAGCAAAGAGCGCGGGAATTCGGCGAGCTTTGGGCTTCTCCCAATCTGAGCGGCGTAGGCAGATACGAAGAGATATCGCACGAGATCCTCCGGCATGTGGGCTCTCGATTCGTGGTTGGACAATACCTTGAGCGGTCGGTCGCGATACCACGCTCCAAGGACTTGAGCGCGTGAATCTTCTGCGCCCGCCAAAGCCCGGCGTTGCGCACCAGGCCCCGGATCAGGCTGCCGCTTCATCACACGGTTCGCAGTCTTCATGCGCTGCGCGACACGCGCATCAATTCCTCCGGCGATCTCGAGTTCTTCGAGTGCCTGTGCCATCAAGGGATGATCAAAGCTGTCTCTCCACCCCATCCCCCGGCCTCGAAAGGAGATTTGCGGCCGCAATCGAGGAAGATCGCCAATGACCTCCTCCACAGTCGGGGCAGCCGATTTCCGGAGCTTGCCTACTCCGCCGGCACGCTCCAGAACATCCCGTCGCACGCCACAGATGACCACACGGTGTCTGGCCTGAGGGATGCCATGGTTTTCCGCTTGGATGATGAAGGACTGTGGATCGAGGTCGTCGATGAGTCCTTCCTCGTGTGTCAGGGCAACAAGCATGTAGCGAAGTCCAGAGTCATCGCCGCAGGCCAAATCCGGCCGCTGTAAATCGGACAAGATTGAATTAAAGATCCGGCGGTCTGCCACAAGGGAGCTCAGGATTCCCTTGACGTTTTCCATCACGAATACAGCGGGCCTGAATTCTTGTATC
>NZ_JBFUIU010001456.1:0-1320 GCF_056401695.1 Variovorax sp. P4_D9 | reverse complement strand
GTCGTTGGCCGACCAGCAACGTTTTGCCGATGTGCTGCTGTCGCCCCCGGCGACCAATGCCGCACTCAAGCGGGCAATGGCGCGGCACGACAAGCTGCTGCGAACGGAGTGACTCGCGCGTCTTTCCTGATCGCGGCGCTGGATGCTTCTGCACATGACCGAACTCAGTTCCATTGCGGAACGCCGGAGCTGGGTCGCTACCTGCGCGAACAGGTCTCTCAAGATATCCGCCGCCGCGTTGCGGCCTGTTTCGTTGCCCTCACCGATGAACGGCGCATCGTCGGGTACTACACCTTGGCCACGGCCAGCGTGCCGCTGATCGACCTGCCCGACCCGCTGCGGCGCAAGTTGCCGCGCTACGGGTCGGTGCCGGCCATTCGCATGGGCCGCCTCGCCGTCGATGAAGCATTTAAGAAGCACGGTTTGGGCAGTGCCCTGCTGGTCAATGCTCTACGCCGTGCTGTTGGCTCCGAGATTCCCGCCGCAGTCCTTGTCGTTGATGCGAAAGACGAACAAGCGGCCGACTTCTACCAGCATCATGGTTTGACACGGTTGCTAGATTCGCATCGGACCTTGATCATGTCTTTGGCCAGTGTCCGCGTGGACGGCAAGCGCTGAGGGTCGCGTCTCATTCCGTGGTGTAGGTCCACTACCCGGCGAAGGCAGAGTTGCACGGCACTCAGCGGGCCCATCCTCCGCCTCTTCACCTCCTTACCAGGCTGCTGACGTACCGAGCGCGCCGAAGGCATCCTGCGAACCGAAAAAGGCGGTTGGGTGATTCCGACGTTCCAGGCTCGTCGACCGAGGCCGAATGGGAGTTCGCCGCGCTTACGGCCTTTACGACATGATCGCCCTGGGGGCGGCACTGCTGCGGGCAGCCGGCACGGGGGTCGCAGGGAGGAGGATTCTTCATGTGGAGGGCGTTTGCGTGATGCACGCGAACGCGTCTTGGATTCGTGCGCGCGCTCGCCCTGCTCGCCCTTGCGCCTGCGTGCGGGCCTGCCGAAGCGCACCTCAATACGACCGGGATGGGCCCGGTCTACGACGCCTGATGCACTTCCTGGCCAGCCCCGAGGATCTTGTGCCTGCGCTGGCGTTGGCGCTGCTGGCCGGGTTGCGTGGCGCACCATACGGAAGACGGGCGATGGCTGCTCGGCAGTCTGGTCGGATCGACCGCGGCCGTCGCTCATGCCGGCGCGCTGGCGGCCGCCTTGTGGTTCCTGATGCTGGGTGGCCTGGTCGCGGCCGATGTGAAGCTCACCTTGCGCTCGATGACGGTGCTCGGTGCACTGCTCGGGCGGTTCACGGGTACCTCAATGG
>NZ_JBFUIU010001455.1:0-1323 GCF_056401695.1 Variovorax sp. P4_D9 | reverse complement strand
CCACGAAGTCCTGCATGCCGGTGGACTCGCGCAGGTCCTCGGCACTGATCAGAAGGAGGCGGTGAGTGCGCGGCTCATACCCCGGGTCGTCCCAACGGTGCGCCAGGCGCAGCGAGGCAAAAGCACTTCCATCGAGATGGAGTCGGGAATGAAGGAGCGCGCGCTCCGGCGGCGCTTGAGCGCCTCATCCAGGGTAACTTTCTGAGGCAGCAGGGGCGCTGGCAACTGCACCGTATCGGTTTCGAGATTCAATGGAATGATCGGCATGGCTCAGCTCCTTGAAAGTTGTGGACAAGGATTGCCCAGCGCTGGGGCCGGCACCTTGACTTGGCGCAATCGTTTCGATGCTTGCGCACGATCAAGCCCCCTGTGGGCGGAGCGCCGTATCTTGTTCGGCATTCCCAACGCTCTACCGAGGCATTGCCATGACAGCCAAACAACTTCTCTTTCGCGAGGAAGCTCGCAGCAAGATTCGCGACGGCGTCAACACTCTGGCGGAAGCAGTCCGCGTGACGCTGGGCCCGCGCGGCCGCACCGTGATCATCGACAGCGACTACGGTGCTCCGCAGATCGTCAACTCCGGGGTCATCGTCGCCCGGTCGGTCGAGCTCGAAGATCGCTTCGAGAACATGGGTGCGCAACTGCTTCGCGAGGTTGCTTCGCGCACCAGCGAAATGGCAGGCGACGGCACGACCACCGCCACCGTCCTTGCGCACGCCATGATTCAGGAGGGCCTCAAGTACCTGGCCGCCGGCATGAACCCGATGGACCTCAAGCGCGGAATCGATCGGGCCGTGGAGGTCGTCGTGGCCGAACTGAAGGCCATCTCGCAGCCCTGCGCTTCGTCACAGGAGATTGCACACGTCGCGGCGATCTCGGCCAACAACGACCGCTCCATCGGCGATCTCATCGGCGAGGCGATGGACAAGGTCGGCCGCGAAGGTGCGGTCTCGATCGAGGATGGTTCCGGCCTCGTGAGCGAACTGGAGGTCGTGGAGGGCATGCAGTTCGATCGCGGCTACCTGTCCGCGTACTTCGTGAACAACGCGGAGAAACAGACAGTGGAGATGGAGAACGCACTGATTCTCCTGTGCGATCACAAGCTGTCGACCATCGCCGAACTTGTGCCGCTGCTCGAAGCGGCGGCAAAGTCGGGCGCGCCGCTGCTGGTGATCGCTGAGGAGGTGGAAGCGGATGCGCTGGCCACGCTCGTCGTCAACAGTGTGCGCGGCGTGGTGAAGACCTGCGCCGTGAAGGCACCCGGCTTCGGCGACCGCCGCAAAGCGATGCTGCAAGATATGGGCGTGTTGACCGGCGGCCAAG
>NZ_JBFUIU010001454.1:0-1326 GCF_056401695.1 Variovorax sp. P4_D9 | reverse complement strand
CTTCTGGCCATCTGGGATACCCATGATTTCCATGAAGGCACCTGCGGCCATTAGGGTGGCGTACTGCGAGACAAACTCCAATCCAAGCTTGGGATCAAGTGTGCCGAGCAGATTCTCGTTGAGCATCATGATCTTTGGCTCAACTTCCATCAGGGCCTCAAAGAAGATGGCATTCATCACCGGCCTGACCTGTGTGTGCCTCGGCGGGTCCATGAAGAACAGCCCGTCATCCGTATTGCCATTGAGGCCAAAGGGTGGATTCTGTGGGTCGCGATTGTGGCCAGGCTTGAGGAAGCGATCCGCGTTTTCGCAGACCTCGGTGACAAGCTTGTGGCTCAGTACCCAGTTGCCGTTGTGGCCACCTCCAACCTTGTACACCGGCTGACGCTCCCTGAGCTCAGAGAAGACTTCGTATGGGTTGTCCCTGAATCTCTTCGAGGTGATGTCAAATGGCAGTGGAACCGTGGGCTTTTCGGCCTTCGATCGGTCTTTCCCCTTCGACTCCGGTTCACTTTCGGCAATCACCTTGAGGCCGTTCAAGCCGGGCATGAAAAGGTAGAGGCTGCCGATCGTCCTGGTGAGGGTCGGCACTTGAACGGTGACTTGTTGCCCCGTTGACGATGTGTACGTGAAAGGCGTCTCATTTGGCGATGTTGAGGTAATTGGATCCTGGGATCCTTGCAGCCCAAAGCTGGAGAGGTCTTGTCTGCCCCAGACGCCAAGCAGGAACTCGAACTGAGATTCGAGGTCGCCGCACATGAACATACCCACCAGGCCGCGGGATGTCTCCTCTGGTTGGTCCATGTACGTGTATGGCAGCCCGCGGCGGATGACAAGCCGCCCCCACGGCACACCAAGCACCATCCCACTTCGGGGATTGAACCGACGAATGTGCGCGCCGAAGGGGCAGCGCGCACCGACGCTGTCATCACCAATGCCGGAGGGCGATGCGTAGTCGAAGTCATCCAGATCAACGTGATCGATCGCAGTGTCTGGGAGGGCGGCATCTGCGTAGCGAGTGATCGGCGCGCCGTTCCTCCATCGACCCATCAGCTTCGCGGCAAGCTCCTCACGTTCGTCTTCCTTCACCGTGTCGGCAAGAAATTTTTCAAACTTGTCGACATGCTGCGCCATGACCCGATAGGCGGCATAGGTCGCGTTTTGCGCCAGAGCGCTAGGCAATCGGCCGATGTAGTTGCCACCACGAGAGTTGATGAAGTTGGTGCCAAGCAAAAAGTCGCCTGGTACTGCGTTGACATCCTCGTGAATACCTGCAAAGTGAGGTTGCGAAATGCCATCACGGTACCCGAAGTGGACACGGTGCCC
>NZ_JBFUIU010001453.1:0-1333 GCF_056401695.1 Variovorax sp. P4_D9 | reverse complement strand
GTCAAGACCGGCGGCTGCCCCGAGAACTGCGGCTATTGCCCGCAGTCGGCCGAGTTCGACACCGGCGTCAAGGCGCAGAAGCTGATGGAGGTCGACGAGGTGCTGCGCGCCGCGCAGGCAGCCAAGGAGGCCGGTGCCACGCGCTTCTGCATGGGCGCCGCCTGGCGCGCGCCCAAGGACCGCGACGTCGAGAAGGTCGCGGTGCTGGTCGAGGCCGTCAAGGGGCTCGGCCTGCAGACCTGCGCGACCCTCGGCATGCTCGAGCCRCAGCACGCCGTGCAGCTCAAGGCGGCGGGCCTCGACTACTACAACCACAACCTCGACACCGCGCCCGAGTACTACACCGACATCGTCGAAACCCGCAGCTACCAGGACCGGCTCGACACGCTGGCCCACGTGCGTACCGCCGGCATCAGCGTCTGCTGCGGCGGCATCGTCGGCATGGGCGAGGCACCGGTGCATCGGGCGGGGCTGATCGCCCAGCTCGCCAACCTCGACCCTTATCCCGAGTCGGTGCCGATCAACAGCCTGGTGCGCGTGCCCGGCACGCCGCTGGCCGATTCCGAGCCGATCGATCCGCTCGACTTCGTGCGAATGATCGCGGTCGCGCGCATCACGATGCCGATGGCGCGCGTGCGCCTGTCGGCGGGCCGGCAGCAGCTCGGCGAGGCGGTGCAGGCGTTGTGCTTCCTGGCCGGCGCCAATTCGATCTTCTACGGCGACAAGCTGCTGGTCACGGGCAACCCCGACGTCGAGGCCGATGTGCAGTTGCTCGCCAGGTTGGGCCTCAAGGCCCGTTCGACCTCCGAGCAGGGAGCATGTGCATGACGCGTCCATTCAAGGTGCTGGGCATCCAGCAAATCGCCATCGGGGGTCCGGACAAGACCCGGCTGCAGAAGCTGTGGGTCGAGATGCTGGGCCTCGAAGTCACCGGCACGTTCAAGAGCGAGCGCGAGAACGTCGACGAGGACATCTGCGCCATCGGCAGCGGTCCTTTCAAGGTCGAGGTCGACCTGATGCAGCCGCTGGATCCCGAGAAGAAGCCCGCGGTCCACGCCACGCCGCTGAACCACGTGGGCCTGTGGATCGACGATCTCCCCACGGCGGTCGAGTGGCTCACGGCACAGGGCGTGCGCTTTGCGCCGGGCGGCATCCGCACGGGCGCGGCCGGCTTCGACATCTGCTTCCTGCATCCTAAGAGCAACGACGAGTTCCCGATCGCGGGCGAGGGCGTGCTGATCGAATTGGTGCAGGCGCCGCCCGAGGTCGTCAGGGCGTTCGCGGCCCTCGCGGCGGGCTGAGCGAGGGGTCAGGCGCCGGGGCGACGCCAGAT
>NZ_JBFUIU010001452.1:0-1334 GCF_056401695.1 Variovorax sp. P4_D9 | reverse complement strand
GTCCCACACCGCTCGGGAGCGGTCTTCCAGCAGGCGAACCCACAGCGTCTGCCCCAGTGGTGCCAGAAGCTTCAAGTCCGCGACAAACGCATCCCGGGGCTTCGCGTTGTTCTTGTCGTAGCGGTTGATGCGCCGCTGGTCATGTAGCCAGTTCGTGCTCTCCTCGATGTGGACATCGTGGAGTGCAGTGCGGACGGCGTCGATGGCGCCACGCATCTGCCCCTCGGTGAGGTTGAAAGCCAGAACCTGTTCGGAGCCATTCTTGACCACGACTCGATGAGAGCCAGAGGCGTTGTCGTCGGTCAGAATGCTCAACGTTCGCGACGGCAATCTCTCGAAGTCGCTCAGCGTTGCCGTGAGCGAGTAGTCCACCCACGCACGCTGGCCGTCACCCTGAAATTCGGAGTGAAGCTCCAATCGGTCGATCCACGCCGTCACGAGCAGCGACTGGATGAGGTTGTTGCGGTAGTAGACGCCGATCCGTACCCGAGCCATCGCTGGATCGTGCGGCGTCAGCAGAGGGACGAAGAGGTAAGGTTGGTGATCGTCTGGAGTACAGGCGTGCTCGCCGCCTGGATGACAGCGGCAGACCCAACTGGAGCCAGTCCTGGGCAGGAAGAGATGGTAGCGGCGATTGGGAAGCACGCATTCGTCGCTCACGGCAACCACCTCGAGCCAGTGCCCGGCAGTGGTCGGCGGCAGCAGGTTGCTGGGAAAGCTGGTGCGGTCTACGACGATCGTGTCGGATGACCACGTACCGATTGCCAGTCGAAGTCGATACTCTCGGTCGACGACTAGACTGGTGGACTTTGGAAGGCAGACCTCTTCGGCGTCGGGGGCAATGCATATGTTGACGTACCGCGGCTGTCGGATGTGCTTTTCGAGATCGGCCATCAGGTCGCTGCGCGTGGCAATGCCGTCGACCGTTTCCGCATCAGAAGGCTCGGCGACCGCACTACCTCGGCGAGTCGAGTCTGACAGCCGGGCACGTCTGCGCGCGGCCTCACCGATCGCCGCTCTGAGCCGATCCCTAGCCTGTGGATATGGCCCAAAGGCCAACGCAATCTGAGCGAACAGAGAGGCTTGCCTGCTTCGGTCGTGTGTGGTCAGCAGGCGCGACAGGAGGGCTTCCAGCGACGGGTAGAACTCGGCCCACCGCGGGCCCACCAGACCTGGTAGATCGTCCCAGACATCCAGCAAGCCCTGTAGCACACTTTTGGTCTCCACCACGCCTCTCCCTACTCGCCGATGTAAACAAGGGGCGCCCAGAAGTAAGGACGCCCGGCAAAAGGACGGCATTGGAGGGGCTCAAGACCGAACTGCAATACCCCTAG
>NZ_JBFUIU010001451.1:0-1341 GCF_056401695.1 Variovorax sp. P4_D9 | reverse complement strand
GTCTTCGCGGTGACGATGCCACCGGCGCGGCGAAGGCGTGCTACGAGCTCGATGTCTTCCGTAGGAACATGATCGCGAAACAGCGGCGAACCCCAGGTCGTGAGCAGGCCAGCGGTGGGTTCGAGGTCCTTCACGCCCGTCGGCAGGCCGTGCAGCAGCCCGAGCGGGTCGCCCGACATGACGGCGCGCTCGGCGGCATGCGCTTCGGAACGGGCGCGATCGAAACAGGTGGCGGTGACCGCGTTGACGAGGGGATTGACAGCCTCGATGCGCCGCACGCAGGCGTCGAGGAGTTCGACCGGAGAGATGGCCTTGCTGCCGATGAGGCGTCGCAGTTCGACAGCCGACTTCTCGACCAACTCGTGGCCGGTGGTGACGGGGATGCTCATCATYGGATCGCTCAATCCGCCGTGATGTTGGCGCGGCGAGCCAGTGCGCGCATCAAGGGCAGCTCGCGATTGATGAGCTCGGCCATCGCGGCGGAGCCCATGAAAGTGGGCTCAAAGCCCTGGGCCACCAGCTTGGCGCGCGTGTCGGGGTCGTCCATCGCCGCTGCAAGGGCTTTCTCCAGCTTCGTCTTGACCTCGGGCGGCATACCCTTCGGGCCGGCCAACGCGAGCCATGTGTCCATGTCGATCTCCGGATAGCCACTCTCGGCCATCGTGGGCACGTTCGGCAGCAGTGCTGAGCGCTTGGCGGTTGTCACCGCGATGGCCTTGATCTTGCCGCCGCGAAGCTGAGGAATCGCCGCCGACACGGTGTCCACCGTAAACGGAACCTGCCCGCCGATCAGGTCGGTCATGGCTGGTGCGCTGCCCTTGTAGGGCACATGGGTCATCCTCAGATGGGTGGCCGACAGGATGGCTTCGGCCGCGAACTGCGAGGTCGTGCCGGTGCCGAACGAGCCATACGCGTACTTGCCCGGCGACGCTTGCACGTAGTCCACGAACTGCTTGACCGATTGCGCCGGCACTTGAGTGTTGGCAAGCAGGATCAGGCCGCTGCGGCCGGCGATGCCGACAGGGTCGAAGCTCTTGATCGGGTCGTAGGGCAGGTTGTTGCGGATCGCAGGGTTGATGGTGAATGTGGTTCCGGAGCTCACCAGCAGCGTGTAGCCGTCTGCCGGTGCCTTGGCCACGTACGACGCGCCGATGATCGTGCCTGCGCCTGCGCGGTTATCCACGATCACCGGCTGGCCAAGGAGGGCGCCGAGCTTTTGTCCGATGACGCGTCCCATCACGTCGGCGCCGCCGCCCGGAGGGAATGGAATGACGAGCGTGATCGGGCGGGAAGGGTAGGCGTCGGCGGCCAAGGCCGGCACTGCGAAGAGGGACGTCAGCA
>NZ_JBFUIU010001450.1:0-1346 GCF_056401695.1 Variovorax sp. P4_D9 | reverse complement strand
CGACGTGGCCGCGGCGTTTTCTCGTGTGTTAGGTCGTGACGTGCGGATGGACGTCGTGCCGCGGGCCACCTGGGAATCACTGTTCAAGTCGCAGGGGATGAAGAACCCTGTGCCGCGCGCCCAGATGCTGGACGGCTTCAACGAAGGGTGGATCAACTTCGAAGGTGACGCATCCAGCACCCGCAAAGGCACCGTGTCCCTGGATACGGTTCTGCAAGGCCTGATCGCGCGCGCTTGACGACCTCACGTCGTCGCACTTTCACAGCTTTTGGACTCATTGGCGTCTAGGAACATGATCAAGAAATCAGTCGGCGCAAACTGCACAAGGGTGCTGCCACGTTGATGACCGTCCCGGCGCTCGCCGCGGAGTTCCGCTGGTTGCGCGCCCTGGCCGCGCATCCGGGGCGGGTATTCTCGCGCGATCAGGTCCTGGACCACGGCGACGGCCGCTTCATCACCGACCGAGCAGTCGACAGCCACGTGCGGAACCTCCATCGCAAGCTGATGAACGACACGAACGGCCGCGACCCGATCCGCTCAGTCTACGGCGTGGGCTATGCCTACGAGTGGCCGCGCGCCGCAGAGTGGCGAGGCGGCGCTTCTGCCCAAGGCTGTGAGCAAGACGCTGTTCCTGGACATCTCTGCCAAGCTCACCGCCGCAGGCCTCACGCCCGAGCAGATTCCCGCGAAGATCGAAGGCATGGCCTTCGGCGAGGACGTGGTTGTCGACGGCCTCGTCAAGCACTCGCTCTACGTCGCCAACGACAATGACTTCCTTGCCACCACCCCGGGCGGCAAGGCGAACCCCAACCAGTGGTTCGTTTTCACCTTCACCCAGGCCGACCTGGGCGACACAGTGTTCGTCAACCAGCGCTGGGTGGGCCGGCCTTGAGAGCGCGAGGTCATATCGCTGCGCAATCCTTTTTGGCCAGGGAGCTCGATGCGCAAATCAATGCCGGTGATTGCGCGCTGAGGTGTCACTCTTCTTGGCCCCGGAGGTAAACGAAACTTTAGAGCGCGTAGCCGACGCGCAGAGCATGCCGTACGAGCAATCGCGCGCTCCGCGCTAAGCCGCCCGGCCTGCGCCCGGCTTGGCCTCTTAGCTCCCGACGTGCCGCGCGACCGCGCCGCTAGGCCGTGCTGCGCGAACTTGCGCGAGTGCTGAACGAGCAGCGCCGGAAACTGGAGCGCGCCTAGTTGCCCGGGACGTTCGAGCCTCGGGTCCGACATCGACGCGTCATGGGGACCATTGCGATGGGCACAAACTATTGATGGGGGTACTCAAGGCGACCAAAATGCGGTGTAAATCATTACACAATATTTGGAGACATTTGATGACTTACATC